>JAUIBX010000301.1 GCA_030427595.1 Bacteriovoracia bacterium
TGATGAAGACGTTGGTGAGGATGGTTCCCTCCAGGACCTCGTTGGCTTTTGCCTTCTACAAACTCTGAGGGGGGAAGAGCAGGCCCACCTTCTAAAAATTGTGATTGATCCTGATTATCGTGGTCGAAAGTTAGGTAAGGGGCTCTTAGAGGCCACCAAAGAGGCATTAAAGCAAAGGGGCTTTACGCGAATCTTTTTAGAGGTCAACTCTGATAATACGCCTGCCATAAGTCTCTACAAGAGGGAGGGCTTCATAGTCTTACATAAGGTCCCTGACTTTTACGGAAGTGACCAACCTGGTCTAGTGATGCAGTGCTTCTTGGTTTGATGACATGCCACAGCTCTTTTTAACGTGGTTAATCAGGTGTTGCCTAACATAAGAGTTTTTGATAAAAATACACTGTCTTAATGACATAAATACTCGAATCTAGGTTAGGGTGGACTTTTTTAATTCCGCCCTTTTTTTTTATATGGGGCTAGTAGTTCTTGGAACTGATTAAAAGTCGAACAGGCATCGAGAAAAAGTTTTTTGATTTATGCCAAAAGGTCGTTGGTGAACAGGGTCTAGAACTCTATGGGCTTGATTATATTAGCGGCCAACAACTTCTTAGACTCTATGTTCAAGACCCTGGCACCAAGACAGCACAGCTTGATGATTGTGCAAAGGTTGATCGGGCCCTTACTCCCTTTATCGAGGAAGAAGAGTGGATGCCCCAAGAGTTGACTCTCGAAGTCTCAAGTCCTGGAGTCTATCGAGACGTAAAAGAGGCCATCCTTTTTAAGGATCTTGTTGGTGAAAGGGTCGTCCTCAGTCTCAATCAGAAAATGACCAGTGATGATGTGGTGAGTTCTGGAGAGATTTCAGGTCTTGTAAAGAAGCTTCTCAAAGATAAGAAGGTTATCGTTTGGATAGACTCCTTTGCAGAAGATCACATGCTGGTAAAGCCTGAAGAGAATTCAAATGAATTAATTAAAGTTAGTTTTGAAAATATTAAAAAAGCAAATGTTGAACCCCGCTGGGAAGACATCAAAGACAGCTAAAAGGAAGGGAAAATGAACTTTTCTGAAATTGGTAGAGTGATTGAAGCATTAGGAAAAGATCGCGGCATTGAAAAAGATATTGTTGTTAAAGCGATTGAGCAGGCTTTTCTTGTCACAGCAAGAAAGAAGTATGGCATCCAGGGGGAGTACGAAACACGCTACAACCCAGATGAAGATGAAATTGAAATTTATCAGTATAAGAATGTCGTTGATGAAGTTCGCGACAATATTATTGAAATTAATCTCAACGACGCTCGTCAACTCGACGAAGATGTTGAAATTGGCGATCAGCTAGGTATTCGTATTGAAAACCCTAACTTCACCCGCGTTGACGTACAAACTGCGAGACAGATTATTTTTCAAAAGGTTCGTGATGCCGAAAGAGAGATCCTCTTTTCTGAATACAAAGACAAAGTAGGAGAGCTTATTACAGGTATTGCTCGCCGCTATGAAAGAGGAAATATCATTGTTGACCTTGGTAAAGCCGATGCGGTTCTGCCAAGAAGAGAAGTGATTCCCGGAGAAGCTTTTAAAACAGGTGACAGAATTCAAGCCTATCTTTCTGACGTGGTTATGACCAATAGAGGACCTGAAATTCGCCTATCACGTACTTCACCTATGTTTCTTGTTAAGCTTTTTGAAATTGAGGTGCCAGAGATTCAAGACGGAACCATTGTTATCAAGTCTGCGGCCCGTGAACCAGGTCAAAGAGCTAAAATTGCTGTGATCTCTGTTGATAAAGATATTGACCCTGTTGGTGCCTGTGTAGGGATGAAAGGAAGTCGTGTACAAAATGTTGTCAACGAGCTTCAAGGTGAGAAAATTGATATTGTGAAGTGGTCAGATGACCTTGATACCTTTGCAAGAGCTGCTCTAGCGCCAGCCGAAATTGGTAATATCATGATCGATCATGATGAAAAGCAAATGGATGTGGTCGTTGAAGAGGATCAACTTTCTTTGGCCATTGGACGTCGTGGTCAAAACGTAAGACTTGCGGCCATGCTTTCTGGTTATAAGGTCAACATTATTTCTAAATCTAAACTTCAAGAGAAAATTACTAAATCTGTTGAAAACCTTCTTCAAATTGATGGCATTACCGATGCACGTGCTCAAGTTATGGTACAGGCCGGCGTAACAGCGATTGGCGATCTCACAGTCATGGATGCCGCTCAAATCGCTGGTATGCTTGAAATTGAAGAAAGTGAAGCTCAAGAAATTGTGGATAATACATTGAAGGCCATTGAAGCTGGTGATGTCAGTCTACAACCAGAGGAAGAAGAGGAACTGGTTTCAGCTTCAGCAACTCCACAATATGTTGGAATTCTTGCTGGTGAAGAAAGCGGTGATGAAAATGACCCAGACAAGTTTAGCGATGCGGAAAGACGTCTTCGTGAAGAACTTGCTGCGTTTAAATTAAAATAATTAGCAACTTAAATCAGTAGACCAAAAAGGTAGAGGTTTTTAATGCCTAAGAAAATTTTTGAACTCGCCAAAGAATTAGATATGGGAGCTTTGGATCTGGTAGAAAAGCTTAAGGCCGATGGCTTTAATGTGCGAAACCACATGAACTCCCTTACCGATGAAGAGGTCGAGAAAGTGATGGCCAGCTTCTCTGATAAAGAAGAGGAGGCCGGCGCCAGTAAAAAGGCCACTAAAACCAAGAAAAAAACCGCTAAAAAGAAGAAGGCGAAGAAGGTTACCAAGAAGAAGACTGTTCTTCGTAAGAAGGGTGACGAAGGTACTTCTGAACCTGAGACAGTTGCTGCAGCTAGCAGTGAGGACTCTGAAACTAAAACGGTTAAAAAGACTACCAAGAAAAAGGTTGTTAAAAAGAAAGCTGCTTCGAAAAAAGATGAAGAAGAAACAAAGGTAGAAGAGCCTAAGGAAAATAACTCCGAAACTCTTGGTGAAGCCTTTGGTTTGAGAGTTGTCTCGAGACCAAAGGAAGAGGTTGAAGCTGAGAAGAAAGCTGCTGCCTCTAGTACTTCAGAGGACTCAGAGCCTGAGGATAAGGAACTTTATAAAGAAAAAGTTCACACCTTCACCCCTGTTTATATTCCTGAGAAAAAAGAGGTTAGTGCAGATTCTGGCCCTAGTGATGAGACAGGAGATGATGAGTCGGATTCTAGCAAAAAAGAAAAAGAATCTAAAAAACG
>JAUIBX010000302.1 GCA_030427595.1 Bacteriovoracia bacterium
ACCGGTGATCCTAGTGCAAATAACACCCTGAAGATGGTGAAATGGGAAGGTGGAACCTTTCGGACCCTTCTTATCCTCACAAGCATCACTCTTCTTTACCAATATCTTAAGGACAAAAAGAAGACTAAAGGACTTCAGGCCTTCTATGCCAGTATGACCCATGAACTTAAAACACCTCTGGCCTCCATTCGCCTGCAGTCAGAAGTTCTTGCGGAGGAGTGTGAAAATCTTGAAAACCCAACCATTAAAACTTTGGTAGGCCGCCTCATTCAAGATGGCCACAAGATGGAAACGCAAATGGATAAAATTCTCCAGCTTTCCCGTCTCGAGGGAGGGGGTCATTTCTATCTCGCCTCTCTTGAAATAGAGGACCTCATTAGAAAAACAGCAAAGAGTTGGGCCCAGGGCCTTGAGGTTGATATTCAAGCAGTCAATTCCGATCTCCGCCTCCTAGGGGATGAAATGGCCTTGCAGCTCATTTTAAGAAACCTCTTTGAGAATACCCTTAACCATGCAACTGAAAAAAAAGCGACTATCCGCATAGAAGATTCATCACAATTTATCAAAGTCATTTATCAAGATAATGGTCAATTTGAGGGAGATCACACTCAACTTGGTCGCCTCTTTTACAAGCATAACTCTCAAAAGGGTTCTGGCATCGGCCTCTACCTCATAAAGAAATTGGCCGAGGCCATGGACGGTGAGGTCAGTATCAAGGCAAAAGAGAAAATGACCATTGAGATGACCTTTAAAAGGACTCAAGGGGGACAACAATGACCTTGAGTTCTCAAAAGATCCTCGTAGTAGAAGACGAAGAGAATCTTGGTCTTACCTTAGGGGAATACCTAAAGAGTAAGGGCTATCAAAGTTTTTTGGCCACCAATGTTTTGGAAGCGAGAGAGCTTTTTTCAAAAGAGGCACCGGCCGTTGTCCTGATGGATATTGGTCTTCCCGATGGCTCAGGCCTTGATTTGGCCCGCGACTTGAGAAAGGAGCGCCAAGATTTTCTCCTGCTCTTTCTTTCTGCTCTCAACGATCCCGATACCAAAGTTGAAGGCCTAGAAATTGGTGCAGAAGACTATATTACCAAGCCCTTTGCCCTTAAAGAACTCACCCTGAGACTTGAGCGCAGCTTAAAACTCAAAGAAAGTGTGGCCAGCGAAACACAGGATTATCACTATGGCCCTCTCACCATTTCTTTTAGCCGCTTTCAAGTGGTCGATGCTCAAGGTACAAAAATAGACTTAGGCCAAAAGGAATGTGCGCTTCTTAAGCTCTTACATGACAGAAGAGGTGAAGTTTGTAGCCGCGAAGAAATCATCGCAAAAGTCTGGGGGGAAGATAAATACCCCTCTAATAGAACCGTTGATAATTATATCGTTAAATTAAGAAGATGGTGTGAAACAGATTCCCACCAAAATATTGAAATCCAATCCGTTCGCGGCATTGGCTATAAACTCATCACAAAGTAGATCACTTAAGAGGAAGGAAGATATGGGATTATTCACAGACCGCACAAAACAATCTAATGGTAAAACTGGCGTCCCCGTATGGTTTATGCGCCAAGCAGGTCGTTACCATAATCACTACCAAAATATTAAGAAAGATTCTGACTTCATGACCATGTGTAAGAATCCCAAACTTGCCTGTGAAGTCACCATGGGTCCTATTGAGGAGTTTGATTTTGATGCCGCTATTCTCTTTAGTGACCTCCTCTTTCCCCTTGAGCAAATGGGCCTAGGCCTTACCTATGCTCCAGGGCCTAAGCTTGAAAAACACTTAGATGAGCCCTCTAAGCTTAAAGAAATTACCATCAAAGAAGAGGCTAAAAGTTACTATGCCTTTCAAAGAGAGGCCTGTGAAAACCTCAGAAAGGCCCTGCCCCAAAGTAAAACCCTTCTCGGTTTTGTTGGCGCCCCTTGGACCCTCTATACTTATGCTGTGGATGGCGGTCACAGCGGCAACCTTATTAATCCCAAGAAGGGCTTCTATGATGGCCGTTGGCAGGGGTTTTGTGAGCTGCTCTTTGAAAATGTTCTAGAAGAAATGAACCAACAGGCCCTCGGTGGTGCTCAAGGTATGTGCCTCTTTGATACAGCGGCCGGTGAATGCACCTTTGAAGATTACCGCGATTATATTCTGCCCCAGATTAAGAAAATTACGCGTGCCTTTAAGAAAATGCACCCCGATGTCCAAGTCATCTACTACTCAAAGTTTACTCATATGCATTACCTTAAAGGGATTCAAGAAGACAGCATCGACGTTCTTGGAATTGACTGGCGAGTGGACTTGGTAGAGGCCCTTAAGGAATTGGGTTCAGATTATCGTATCCAAGGCAACTTTGATCCAGCACACCTTCACCTTCCCTGGGAACAACTAGAAGAGAAGCTCTCAAGCTGGTGGCAACGGCTCGAAAGAAGTGGAGCTAACTTAGATCGCTGGATTTGTGGTCTAGGTCATGGTGTTCTTCAAAAAACTCCTGAAGAAAATGTCCAAAAGACAGTCGCCTACATTCATGAAAACTTTCACTATTAACAAGGATTCCTAGGCCGTCATGGATTTAGACCTAGCTAGCGAATATTTAGAAAACCACTCGCCCGGTAATCGCTATGCCTATTATCCGGCAACAAAGAAGTGGACTGGTGGCGATGAGGGTCACTGTGACCTAAAAAGCTATGGTCATCAATTTCTTGGGGGTAAAGGTCACCTCTACATTCACCTACCCTTTTGTCATAGTCTTTGCACCTTTTGTGGCTGCAATATCAAGATAAGTAGCAATAAAGAAGAACACCTTGAGTACGTGGATGCCCTCATTCAAGAACTACGCCTTAAAGACCCACACGGGCAGGCGCTTGAAAAAATCACCACTCTAACCTTAGGAGGTGGTAGCCCTAATGCTCTTCACCCTCTGGCCCTTGAAAAACTTATTAAAGAACTACGCACCCTTGGTCTTAAGAGCACTCAGCTTTCAGATGGCCTAGCAGAAATTGATCCCGTTCATTTTAAAACTCTCTATAAGGAGGCCTTTGAAGAACTTGGCATCACTCGCTATTCCATGGGTGTGCAAGACTTTGATAAAGAAATCTGTAAAAACGTCAACCGCCATCAAGAACACGCTCATCTTGAGCAGACCATTGACCTTCTCTCATGTGATCAAAAAATCGCCTATGGTAT
>JAUIBX010000303.1 GCA_030427595.1 Bacteriovoracia bacterium
TCACAAAGGCGCCCTGTTAGATAATAAACACGGACTTCTCGAAGGCGATGGCAAGGAGGCGCGTGTGGCCCGATTCTCAAATTTAGAAATCCATCGAGGCGATTTTTGGTATCGTGGAAAAAGACCTAACGCTTGGTGACCTCATTGGTAAGTTTAGAGGGCGAGAAGATTACCTCTATGATCATTCCTACCTCACGAGTGTCATTGCCTGTGATCTTCTCAGAAAGATGAACTGGTGGAATGAAGAGCGCATGCAGATCCTCAGTTTTGCGGCCCTCTTTCACGACATCACCATTAAGGATTCTAAGCTTGCTAAGATTGCTCATAAAGATGATCCGCGCTTAGAGGCCTTTTCAGCTGAAGAGGTAAAGAAGTACTTGCGCCACCCCCTCGATGCCTTTGATCTTATTTTAGAATATCCCAATATTCCTCCCAAAGTGGCAGAGGTGATTTGCCAGCACCATGAAAACCCAGAAGGTGAGGGTTTTCCTAACTCTCTAAGGCCAATCAATATTGATCCTCTCAGTTGTGTCTTTATCTTGGCCCATGATTTTGTTAATGCCCTTGCAGAGTGTGCCTATGATGAAAAGCAAGTGGATCAAATTTTAAATGCGATGCAGAAACGCTATAATGTCGGTCCCTTTAAACCAGCGCTTAGGGCCCTAAGAGGGGAGAATCCCCAAGCCGCTTAACTCCTTTTTTTATGCATCACCCCTATTCAAAAACCCATAGGCTTCCTAAACTAGGGCGGAATTTTCGCAAATATTACAGGAGGCCCGATGGGTGTTTTAGCTGGAAAGAAAGTATTGATTTTAGGTGTCGCCAATGAGCGTTCTATCGCTTGGGGAATTGCCCGAGCGATGAAGGAGCAAGGGGCGAGTTTGGCCATGAGTTATCTCAACGATAAACTTAAGGACCGCGTTGTTCCCCTCGCTGAAGAAGTCGGCGCCGATTTTACTTTCGAACTGGATGTCACTGTTGATGAACACTACAGCAACCTAAAAAACTTGGTTGAAGAGAAGTGGGGAAAATTTGATGTTCTTGTGCATTCTCTCGCCTTTGCTGATAAAGACGATCTCAAGTCGAACTTTACTGATACCAGTAGAGAGGGCTTTAAGATGGCCTGTGATATCTCGGCCTTCTCTCTTATTGGCCTTTGTAATAGCTTAAGGTCTCTTATGAATGAAGGCGGCTCGGTTATTAGTATGACTTACCATGGAGCTCAGCAAGTGGTTCCTGGTTACAATGTCATGGGGGTGGCCAAAGCTGCTCTTGAGGCTTCTTCTCGTTACCTGGCCGATGATCTTGGTAAAGACGGTATTCGTGTAAATGCCATTTCTGCTGGACCGATTCGTACCTTGGCCGCCAGTGGCGTTCCAGGCCTTAGAAAAATGTTTGATACCGTAGAAGAACGTGCACCACTAAGAAGAAATGTAACCACTGAAGATGTTGGTGGTACTGCTGTTTACTTGGCCAGCAACCTTTCAAGTGGCGTCAGTGGGCAAATCATTTATGTCGATAGTGGCATCTCGACCATTGCTTGCGTTTAAAAAGGTTTTAAAAGACTGAATAAAAAAATAGCCGGCCCAAGGGTCGGCTTTTTTGTATTTGATAAATTTAGGGGTACCTTTTAGTGGTGACCGTCGTCGAGTTGCTCGTCATCAAAGTCGGTCATAGCAATAACGAGTGAAATAGGAAGAAGGGCCCAAATCCCAACCAAGCAAATGGCCACAAAAAATTCAAAGCTCATATCTACGCCTTATTAACTGGTATTTAAATGATTAATTCCCTCTATTATAAGGGACTTACCAAGATTTTGCCATACCAAAAAAGGACACAAAGAGGACTTATGTCCTTTTTTCTAGGTCATTTTCTGGGGTGTGGGAGGGGTAAATGGTGACCGGAAAGAAGACCCAGGCTGCTCTGTGACAGAAGTAGGCCAGGGGGAAGGCACAGAGAAGGTCTAAGATATAGTGGTAGCGCATGGCCAAAGTGGCAGCGACGATAAAGGCGCTGGTGGCCATAAAGAAATAGCGGCTAGGATGATTGAGGCGCACCAGCCAGATCGTCACAAGGAAGGCAATTCCAGTGTGACCTGAGGGAAAGCAGTCGATGAAAGTTGTTTGGCCATGATGGACGATAGACCAGAGAAATTGGCCAAAGGCCGTTAGGGGAAGGGCTTCTGTGTAAAGATCCTTAAGCCAATACTGAGGTCCAGTGACTGGAACAATGAGGTAGAGTAGGAAGTTGATGGCAAAGTAGAGGACAACACTAAAGAAGAAGCGTCCGACCTTGTAGTGTTCGTGAGCTCCTAAAGTTTTAAAGTAGAAAATGCCGCCGATAAAGGGCAAGAGAAAGTAGCTCATATAGGAAAGCATCATCAGATCATAGAAGAGACTTCCCATGGTACCGAGGGTCTGGGCCGCACCTTCAAAGATAAAGGAGGTGGGCACTCCAAAAAGGGCTTCATCAAAATTACTAAAAATGGCATCTCGACGCGTGAGTCCTCCTACTGACCGATCAAACTCCCCAACCAGATAGTAATTGAGAACGACACTGATGGTAACGGGGATTGTATTGAGCCAAAAGAGAGTGGAGTTTTTGAGTTTAAGGAGGTGAGGTCTAAGAAAGTAGAAAAGAAAGGCCAAGACAACTGGCCATAGGGCCTCTTTCATAAAGCCACCAAAGACGACTCCAGACAAAAAGAAGAGAAAGAGGTTGTAAAAGGCAAGAAAGAGAAGAATACGGCCGAGACCCATATCTTTCTTATACTGTTCCCACGCCTGTTGAATCTTATACTCGAACACTTCCTTGTCCCCTTTATTTAAGTGTAAGGCCAAAGGGGACACTTCACAAATAGGTGAGGGCTAAGGATTTTCTAATATTTTCTTCATCTCTTCCATGGTTTTTTGAAACTCAGGAGAGTCTGTATCAAGAAGTTGGGCAGCAGCATCGACACTATTTGAAGTGGACTGGGCCGGCACCCGCCCTTGGTCTTTCATTTTCTGGGCCTGCTTTCTGATTTGTTGCCATTGCTGAGGCGTAATCTCTTTAAGCTTTTGATGAACCTCTGTTGCTTGATTGGCATTGAGAATACCCTTTGCTTGGAAGTCCCAAAGCATTTTTTGTACGGCCTGGTCGTCAATTTCTTGGGCGTTACTCTGCCTTGTGAGT
>JAUIBX010000304.1 GCA_030427595.1 Bacteriovoracia bacterium
GAGTTGCCCTTCATTTCTATTGAACAGCGCTATGCCTCGCGTATGGGCATTGATTTAGGAGATGAGCTGACTTTTGATGTGCTCGGTGTCCCTGTAGTGGGCAAGGTCACCAATATGAGAAAAGTGCGCTGGACAAGCTTTCTTCCTAACTTCTTTATTCAATTTCAAAGTGGTGTTCTCAATGATGCACCAAAGACCTGGCTTGCGGCCGTGCCTAACCTCGGTGCTGACAAAAAGGAGAGTCTTCAAAGTGAACTCTATGAGCGCTTTCCTAATGTTAGTGCGGTGGATATTAGCCGGGTGGTCAAAAAGATTCTCGATGTGATGACCCAAATGGGCTGGGCCCTTAAGGCCATGAGTTTTCTATGCCTTGTGGTTGGCTTCTTTGTGCTCTTTTCGCTTGCCAATCATCAGATGGAGAGTCGAAAGATGGATGTGGTCCTTTTAAAGGTCATCGGCATGGAACTTCGCGATTTGCAACGAATGGTCTCCAGGGAATTTGTTACTATCGGCTCTCTTGCAGGAATTCTCGGTGCGCTCTTTGGTTTAGTTGTCAGCTTTATTGTCACCAAACTCTTCTTTGACGGTCTTTGGCAGGTGTCTCTATGGTGGCCTCTTGGCAGTGTCGTCGTCATCACCCTCATGTGCTGGCTCACTTCTCACTTCGCTATTAAAAAGGCCCTTACTGTGAAGGCCTCCTCCTTTTTATAGGTACGTTATAGGTACGTTATAGGTACGTGGTACCTTTTGGGACCAAGCGCACAATCAATAAGGTCTTATAACGGTCGGTTTAAAAGTGGTTTTTCTAAGTCCCGACCGTACTTTCCTTAGGTCTTCAATTGAAAGATTGACGTCAAAATTGTCACGCTCTCTAGTGAATGAAAGCTCACAGCTTTCCTCTAAAGGAAAGCCACACTCTAAATCTCGCACTTTATAGTAGAGGGTTGAGTAGGGATAATCCTTACACTTTTGGCACAGACCTGCGCGGATGGGGTTTTGATAAATATAGCGTCGGACATTAAAGAGGTACCTCTCATCTGTTACAAGACTCCACTTATAAGAACTTCCAAACATTCGATTCTCTTTACCAGAAGCCTCCCTGAGGTAGTTTGAGAATGTTCTGTTGAACCAAAACATAAAGCGATCAATATCTTTAAAAGGTGTTTTGATAAGTAGATGGTAGTGATTTCCCATGAGGACGAATTGGGAAACATCTGCAGGGTTATTTTTTTGTGCCTTTAAAAATGATTTTTTTGAAATTTCCCAAAGGTCTTCTAAAGGTAAAGCAAACCAGTCCTTGTGATTTGAACGGGTTGTGATGTGATAGTAATAAAGGTTGGTACGAATGAGATTTTTTCTTGGCATTTGCCTACATTAAATCCTGTTTTCCTATAAAATAAGGACCATGTTTAGAAATCTCAAAATCGCAACCAACGCAGTAGGTCCCAAAAGGTACCACGTACTTCTTATACTTCTTATACTTCTTATACTTCTTATTCTTTCTCTTATCCTATCCTATCCTATCCTATCCTATCCTATCCTATCCTATCCTATCCTCCTTGGGGGCAGGTAACTCTTTTGCTAAAGAAGAGATGATTTATATCCCTACAGGGCTTAGGAAAGTGATTTTTTCTGTAAAGTTTGGAAAGAAAAAGGGGCCAAAGGGACCTATTATAATAAGAGATATAGAATCGAATCAAAAGTTTTCTTTTGAGGGGAATATCGAGGGAGCCAAAGAATGTAAATCTAATCATGTAAAGGCACCTAGACCTAATCGCGGTAGAGACACGAATATTAACTACTTTATCGGTAAGTGTTCGTTCTTAAATCACTTTATGAACTCCTTCTCCAAAAATTACTGGCATTTTCTTCTTGACGAAAACTTGGGTAAGAACAAGTACCTAGGAGTAGATCCAATCACGAATAAGAAATATGAATTCAGTCTACCGTTTTCTCTTGGTACGGAACACATCGCTGAACTAATTTTTGATGGCGGTGCAGACAAGCATAGATATTCATGGCAAAAAGGGCCCGTTAAAATTAAAGATGGAGAAGGGGATGAGTTTTATAATACTATGAAAGAAAATTGGGAGCTTTATTTAAAGCAATATAAAGATCAACAGGTACTCAAGAAGCTAAATGATTTAGAGGATAACTTAAGCCAAAACCCCATAAACTATAGAATAGTGTTAAGCCTTGAATTCGAAAGCTCTGGAGTATCAAAGAATATTGATTATAATTACTTTATTCTAGATAAAGACCATTTTAAAACAAAGGAGTGGTCAAATTTAAAGAAGTTAATATTAAAGGCTGTTAAATATTCAAAAGCCTTTAAAGATGGAGGAAAGCACTATGAGGACCTTACGGATTCATATGGCGTGGGAGAGAAAACTCATCTAAAAAGTTTTAATGCTCATTTTCTTTTTCCAGAAGAGAATATAGGATACGCTAGAATACACTTTCTTTCTTCTACTGGGTTCAAGGTAACACTCGTAGGTAATAATGATAGTGAATTAATGATCGCAATAAAAAACTGGGTAAAAGAAAAAGCCAAAAAGTAAAAGTAACCTCACCGTTTAATTAGAATAGAACCACTATCGTTCCCAAAGAAGTTCAAAGTTGGTATAAAGTTGTAAAGTTGGTACGTGGTACCCAATGGGACGAGGTGCGTCCCAAAAGGTACCACGTACCTCCTAGAGGCTTTCTAAAATTTCATCTATATGTCTTTCAGTAACAGTGAAGGTTTCTTTGTCTAGACCGTATCCTCTTTCGGCTTTGCAATTGATACCTGGATATTTATTTTTGAATTTTGTCATTTTACTTTTACATTGTGCTACATCAGCGTTTGTTCGCATGTACTTACAATCAAGAACGGCACTATTGTAATCGGCAATGACATCTGAGCCACAATTTCCACTTTTATAATTTGAAGAGGCTGGAAAGACGCTACTTGTTCCACTTACGGCCACCGGACTCTCATAGTCAGAACCACAGCCAGTTAGTATTGAAGTTAAACATAGAGATAATGAGAATAATAGGATTGCCTTTTTCATATTTGTGATCTCCTTAAATTGATCGTACATTTTTTGTTAAACGACGATTATCAAGGAGAGGCGAGGAACGCTAGTGCTGTCTTTGAAACATAAA
>JAUIBX010000305.1 GCA_030427595.1 Bacteriovoracia bacterium
TCTCCAAACTCTGTCCCTTACCTTGAGACTCTACAATATCGCCAATAAACTCAACACAAGAGCCAACAAGCAGCGACGTCACTTCTTGGTAATTTTCCATGTCCTCATTGGCCACCACTTGAAGTGTTCCCTGGCAAGTCCCATCATTCAATACGACAAAGGAAAATCCTTTTGAATTCCTTACTGACCTTACCCAACCACTAACTTTAGCCTCTTTACCAATGGGGGCCTGAGAAAAAACGTCTTTTATGCTTGTCCTTTTCATTTGATCTCCAAATTAACCCTGAAACATCTCACGATAAATTTTTTCTGTAACACCCTTACCAAGCCTTGGCCCAAAGTGGGTCACAAGCTCACTAGAGCATGCACAGGCAAACTTCCCACACTCGGAAAAACTATGACCATGGGTAAGACCATAGAGGAAAGCACCTGCAAAGAGGTCACCTGCACCATTTGTGTCCACGGCTTCAACTTGACGAGTAAGGATATCGATTTCTTTTTCACCGTCCCATAGAAGTGCCCCTTGGGGACCCTGAGTAATGGCCACTTGTTTTGAGACTTTGGATAAGGCCATCATCGCCTCTTTAATATCAGAAGTTCCAGTGTAGCTAAGAGCTTCGGCTTCATTACAAAAGAGAAGATCAATTCCATCACCGACCATTTCTTTAAAGCCTTCTTTAAAGAAACCAACCACACCAGGATCAGAAAAGGTTAAGGCAACTTTAACACCCTTTTCTTTGGCAAATTGGCGCGCCTTAATAGCGGCTGCACGCCCAGTTTCTGAAGTAACGAGATAGCCTTCAACGTAGAGGATTTCACTATCACTTAGGTCATCCCACTGAACTTCATTTTCACTAAAGGTTTCCGTAATACCGAGATAACTATTCATAGTCCTATCAGCATCGGGAGTAACAAAGACCATACACTTGCCGGTGATACCAGCTTCTCTTTCACCATGAAGGTTAGTTGAGACCCCATTTTCAACAAGGTCTTTAAAATAAAACTCACCGGGTTCATCATTGGCCACTTTACAGGAATAGAAAGTACGTGCTCCTAACTGTCTGGCGCCAATAATGGTGTTGGCGGCAGAACCACCACAAGAACGTTTATGCTGCTTACCATCCACTTGATTCAAAAGTTCATTTTGACGATCTTGATCAACAAGTGTCATTAGACCCTTTTCCACACCGGCCTTTTCTAAAAAAGATGGCTCCACCTCAATTTCCATGTCCACAAGGGCATTGCCGATGCCATAAATATGATACTTCTTCATCACACTTTCCTTATAATTTTTTGCTCTGTATTAAAGCGACAATCATACCGAAATTCCTAGGGAAAGTCAGGTCAGACCTATTAAAAAAAGCTGAATTGGCCTACAATAAAGCCAGTACTATTTGCTTCAATCTAAGGATCAGACATGGCCATTCCCGATTTTTTAAAAAATAAAAAGAAAAAAGAAGGAAAGAAGTCAAAGAAGAAACAAGACTTTCGTGAGAAATGCTTAGACCTTCTTGAAAAAATCAGACCTCTAAGTGAGGAGCGCTATCAAGACCTCATAAAAACCTTCAAGCAAAAATATGACAAAATAAATATCTCCAAAAAGCTTATCTCTGGCTTCTATGCTCAATTAGTTCAAGAGTATAACGGTTTGAGAGAAGCAGCTGGAGAAAGTATTGTAAAAACCACAAAGAGAGTGGCATCCCACCACCGTGTTGTCGACATGCAAGAAAAGCTCAAACGAAGAGCACAAGAGATTGAAAAAGAAGCGAAAGAATTAAGAAAGGCCACCAAGAAGATGGTCTCAGAGGTAAAAAAGGCCGTTGAAGACCTAACTAAAAAAGACAAAAAGCCTAAAACGACTAAGAAAACCGATAAGAAAGCCGCCAAAAAAACGACTAAGAAAACGACAAAGAAAGTAACAAAAAAGACGGCCGAAAAAAATACAAAGAAAGCGGCAAAGAAAGTAACTAAGAAGACCACTAAAGCCGCCCCCAAAAAAGCCACAAAGAAGACGGCGAAGAAGGATACGAAGAAAACTGCAAAGAAAACTGCAAAGAAAACCGCAAAGAAAACTGCCAAAAAAACCGCAAAGAAAGTAACCAAAAAGACAGCAAAAAAAACAACTAAGAAGAAAACAAAGAAGTAATGTGAATATGCCCCTTATTCCAGGGGCTTTTCTATTGATCAAAAATAAACAGAAATAATCAAGAATTTATTGCCGCTTTGCACGATATACGTGAATAGTTATCATTTAATTATGAAACTATCACTCATCCTCTCTACCCTTTTATTACTTTGCCTCTTCTCCTGTAGTCAGGATGACCCCGTGATCCCCATCGATCCCAATAGCGGCATTGGTGGAAATAATGATTTAAAACCTGATCCGCAACCTGCGCCAACCCCCACGCCAGGACCTGGTCCTGAACCAACTCCTGCTCCCATTGAAAAACTTGTCCTAACGATAGAGCCGAGCTCTCTTAATAAGGGCGACACCACATTGGTCTATCGCAAAATGTTTAAGGTGGTAGGTCTTGGTGAACCAAGAAGTGGTCATCGCAACTGCGACTCACGCTATCCTGATCACTGTTCAGTCAATCAACAAATCCTCTGGCAATTTAGCACCCAAGAACTTAATGAGAATTACCCTCAAGAGTTATGGGATGTTGGCAAAGTGGAAATGACGGCGAGTTATTATTCGGTAGGAAAGAATCATCGCACAGAACTTCTCTGTCTCCTCAACAATCAAGTATGTAGTGGCAAGGCCATTTCTCGTATACCAAGACTTGGTCTACCTTTTCTTAAAATTCTTTGGCGAAATCATAAGTTTTGGACAGGAAGAGATGAAGATCATGTAAAAAATCAACTCTTTCACGAAACTTTACTGGCCGGACAAGATGGAGAAGAGTTTTACCGCGTCCATAATCATACCTTTGATTTCTCCCGCGTATTCTCAATGCCTGCCAACCAAGTTCAGACGCTTATAAGAAAAAATGATGGCATCCATATGAGTGTGACAGATGATACCTATGTTGAAGACCCTCTCCTAAAAATCTATCTTCAAAGAAGAGTGCCAAGAGGCCAACCCTAGGTATTAATCTAGGTCTTAAG
>JAUIBX010000069.1 GCA_030427595.1 Bacteriovoracia bacterium
TGCGTCAGGATGCTATCCTCAAAGTTTTTAATGGCATCACCTCTCTTGAAGAAGTTGTCCGTGTTATTAATGATGAAGGTGATGAGGAATTTGAACACCTCAACCCCGCAACTTAATTGATAAAGAGTAGAACCTATGGCCATCTTTGTTTACAAAGGACTTGATCGCACAGGAAAGGAAGTCAAATCCTCCCTCAATAGTGAAAGCCTTAATCAGGCCAAGACTAAAGTGCGTGCCATGGGCATTATGCTCATTGATATCAAAGAGCAAAAATCTGGAGCGAATAAGCCCAAAAGTTCTTTAAGCTTTGGCGACTCTGTTTCCGTTGAAGAGCTTGCCCTCCTCACTCGTCAGCTGGCCACTCTCACAAAGGCAAAAATTCAAATTGTTGAGGCCCTAGCGGCATTGATGGACCAAACCGACAGTGAGAAGCTGAAAGTCATCCTTTCTGAAGTGCGCGGTAAGGTGAACGAAGGGACGAGCCTGGCCCAGGCTTTATCTGACTACCCAAAAGTTTTTGATAATGTTTACGTCAATATGGTGGAGGCCGGTGAACAGTCAGGTACTCTGGAAGTCGTCCTCTTGCGTCTTGCCGACTTTACTGAGGCGCAGATGAAACTTAAGAACCAAATCAAAGGGGCGATCACCTACCCTGTTATCATGGTCATTATTGGCTTCATCATGTTTGGGGTTATTTTCACTGTCGTTATTCCTAAGATCACCAAAATCTTTAAATCGACAGGTAAGGCCGTACCTTGGATGACTCAGCTTTGTATCAATATTTCTGATTTATTTATCAACTATTGGTGGTTGATGATTATTGGCAGTTTTGTTGGTTACTATATGTTCAACAAATATATTCATACAAAAAAAGGTGAAGCGTGGTGGCATAAAACCATTTTGCGTATGCCCATAGTTGGTGAGCTCTCCACTATGATTAACGTCAGTCGCTTTTGCTCGACTTTGGCGACTCTTCTCAACTCTGGTGTGCCCATCCTGACAGCGATGCAGATCGTGAAGAACCTGGTGGCCAATGTCCATATGGCCAAGGCCGTCGAGGAAGCGCGCGTTCAAATCAAGGAAGGTGGCTCAATGGCCGCTCCCCTTAAGAGCAGTGGCCTCTACCCTTCCATGGTGACTCACATGATTAATCTAGGAGAAAAGTCAGGTGAATTGGAGCCAATGTTACAAATTGTGTCAGAAAACTATGAAGACCAGGTAAACAATAAGCTCAATGGCCTTACTTCTGTCCTCGAACCTATTATGATGGTTGTGATGGGTCTGGCCGTAGGATTTGTTGTCTTCTCTGTCGTCATCCCGATGATGGAACTCAACTCCTTTAACAGGTAAAATACCCTAACGAAAATAACAATAATTGAAATCAATATTAGAAATGAGGAGATCATGATGTTCAAACTGTTACAAGCTCTAAGAACTCTCAAAAATGAGGAGACGACCCCAGTTAACAAGCAAAAGCGTAGCTTTCTCGCTGACCAGTCGGGCTTTTCATTGATTGAAATTCTCGTTGCCCTTACCCTCTTGGGGATTGCTGGTACTTTTGTCGCTGGAAAGATCTTTGAAAAACTTGAAGAAGGTCAGATGCAGGCCGCCAGCATTCAGATGAATGCCCTTAAAGCAAATCTTAAAGAATTTCGTCGTAAGTGTGGTTTTTACCCCGCTACAGGTGATGGCCTCAATGCTCTCATTGAGCCGCCCACAAGCCGTGAATGTAAGAACTATCCGCCAGAAGGCTTTCTTGAAGATGGTGTGATTCCCCTAGATCCTTGGGATATGGATTATGTTTATAAGCTAGAAAATAATAAACCGGTCATAATCTCTAGTGGTCCAGACCAAGAGATGGAAACAGAAGATGATATTTCAACTGTTAAACAAAGAAGGGAGCGCTAGGTAAAACTTAAACCAACCGCAAATTTAAACTCTGCTTTAAAAGGCGACGAGGGTTTCACCCTTATTGAAATTCTCGTGGCCTTATTTCTCGTCGCTCTCGTCATCACCACCTTCTCTTATTCTTCAGGTATGTTTAGCCCGCACCAAAAGCTGGTGGAGACCATGGACAATCTCGAACGTGCTGTGCGCTTTTCTCATGATGAATCCATCTTGCGAAACCGCATCATCCGTTTGCTGATTCGCTTTGATGGGGAGAATCAAAACTTTACAGTGGAGTATGGCCAGGACAGCAACTTTGTTTTACCAGCACAGTTTCTCACCGACTCTGAGGAAGCGGGACTTCTTGATGATGAAGAACTGGCCAAGAAACGCCAAGAAATTGATAAGGCCTTCTCTAAAGTTGAAGAATTTCAAGAGGAACCTGAAGAGATTCATGAGTTCGTACGCGTCGTTGGTGTGGGTTCATCTCTGACAAACTCACTAGAGCTCAGTGAAGGGGCTAACCTCTTCTTCTACCCCAGTGGAGAAAAAGATGCGGCCATCATTATTTTGGCCACGGATGAAGAAATCGGCACCTTAGAAATTGAACCCTTTACGATGGACTTTAAGAGAGAGTTCTATCGTATTGAAGGTGATATTGGAGACACCCTCGAATTTCAGTTGAGTCGGGCCAAGGCCCTTTACGAGGATTGGCTTAAATGAAGAAGATTAAGCTTAGAGCCCTCATAAAAAGTGAAGAAGGCATGACTTTAGTAGAAGTCACCATCGCCATCTTTCTCTTTGCCCTTTTCATCACCGCTTTTATGGTTGGCCAAGGAGATAATATTAGTGACTCCATTTCCTTTAAAGGAGACCTCCTCTTAAAGGACATTGCCGAAATGAAGATGAACGAGGTCATCATTAACCCCCCTCAGGACTTTCGTCCTGGTGCAGGCAAGGTGGATGTCAACGCCGATAAGAAGAAGTTTGAAGAAATTGAAGAGTATCCTGATTACCGTTACGCCGTTCAGCTTTTTAAGGTCACCATTCCTGATCTTGAAAAAATCCAAGGAAAACCTGAAGAAGAAAATCCTAACCAAGATCAGGCCATGCAAAAACGAATCTTTGATAACTTCAAAAGAAATATGGAAGAGTTGGTGTGGCAAATCGTCGTGACTGTTGAGCACAAACCAAGTGGTGCCACTTACGACCTCTCTACCTGGTATTACAATGAAGCTGGGAGGATTCAACTTGATATCAATTAAGAATCAAGATGGCTTCACCCTGGTTGAAATCCTCGTGGCCATCACCATTCTCAGTTTTATGATGGTGAGTATTTACACCATTGTGGACAATAATATTGTCACCAAAGAAACGGTCATTAAAGAAGACCGCGAGTTCTTACAAATGTACACGGCTACTCACCGTATCGAAGAAGACATCTCCCAAATGTGGAATCCCATGTACTTTTCTTCTCCCCCTATTCAAGACCGCAATCAAGGACCCAACGACCGTGGCTTTGGTGGTGGCGGGGGATTTGGCGGCTCCGATAACCTGGCCCTCAATAACCGTTTCGTTCCCTCACGCCTCTATCCCAAGGCGAATGCTAGAAATGTCCCCATTCCCCTAGTTGATATGGTGGATAAAACGACCCTCATGTTTATGACCAGCTCCAATAAACGCTTTATCGAAGGTCAAAAACAAAGTCGTTATGCCTGGGTAGAGTACTCCCTCATGCCCGATGATCGCGATGAACCACCCGCCCCTAATATGTTGGTGAGAAGAATATTAAGTGAAAATACCTTTGCCCGTGACTTTGATATTAAGCAACTTAAACCCCAAGTCCTTTTAAGGGGGGTAAAAGAATTGGTGTGGGAATTTTGGAGTCGCAATGACTTAAAGTGGGTGGATAATGTACGCCTTCTTCCTGTTGCCGAAAGAGAAAGTATTAGGGCCGTGCGCCTGACCCTTACTTGGATAGATGAACAAGGAGTCGAAAGAACAACCCTTAGAGTTTTTAGACCTCTTTGGCCTTACTTTGATGTGGTCAAAGATCAAACAGAGCGCCAAGCGGCCGGCCGCCCGCAAAGACCCAATACGCCAGGTGGACCTGGAGGCAACCCCAACGGAAGTGGCACAATTAGACCACCAGGAACTCCTAACGGAGGCGGCAACTGATGAAAAGCTACCTCTCTTTTAAAAGGTTTTTAAAGGCACAGTCTCAAGACCAAAAAGGCATGGCCCTTCTTATGGTCATGAGCTCTATCGCCATCCTTACTTACCTCTTGGCCGACTTTACCTTCGAAACCAAGGTTCACCAGATCAAGGCCTATAATGCTCAAGACCGTGCTCAGGCACGCTTGACGGCTGAGGCGGGTGTCGCCTTCTCTTTAGGCAAATTACGTATTTATCAAGAAGTGAGAAATCGTTTAGAGAAGAATAAAAACCTTAAGCAGATGATTCCTGATGGCCAAATTGAAAGTGTCTTAAGCCTACCTTTCATCTTCCCCATTCCCATGGGCGAGAAGGCCAGCAATATTCAAAAGAATGCTCTGCAAGAGTTTGAAGCAGGTACGGTTCTCAAAGGAAACCTCAATGTCACCATGACTCAGATCACAGGCTTTCTCAACCCTAACCTCTTACGCCTACCGGTTCCCGATCCCAATAACCCCAACCAAGCTCGTGATCAAGGAAGAGATAGGGATCAGGATAGAGATGGCGAAGGCAATGACAAAACGCCAGCTCAAATTATTGAAGAAAAACTTTTGGCCATGTTAACGGAGGAAATTCGTCTTAAGCGAGAACAAGACAACCTCTTTGATCAACTCTACGCCACCCTTGATCCACGCCTTCTTGTTAAAGAGCTTAAGTACTATGTGAATAACCCTGAAGCCTTAAATGATCCCGAAATTCCAGAGATTCAGGCGATCTATAATGAGGCCGGTCTCCAGGCCCGCCATGCCCCCATGACCAGTCTTGATGAACTCTATACCTTGGCCGGCTGGCCAGAAGTTGTGGTCAATATGGTCAAAGACCGCATGACTGTTCACGAAGTGGGAGTCATCAGTCTCAATCAAATGACGGAGAATACTTTGCGCCTCATTTTTCCTGAGATCACCCCCTTACAAATCGAAGAATTTTTCAATTACCGTGACGGTGACCCCGACCTCGGTGAGCCTCCCCGCCCTTTTCAATCAGTGGATGAATTTAAGAACCTCATTCTTCGCCTCAACATCGCTCAAGAAAATCAGTACAACCAGAGGGTGACAGAGTTTAAGGCCGCCGGTCTTGAGTTCGGTGTTGTTGGCCAGCTCTATAAAGTCATCTCCACTGCCCGCTATAATACCGCCTCGGTGACTGTAACCGCTTTTATTGAGCTGCCAGCTAAACCCCAACCGCCACCACCACCTCAAGCACCAGGCGGACAAAACCCACCACCTAGGGATGATCAAGACCCAGATGGTGACCAGCCCCCACCAGGTCAGCAACCTCGAACCGGCCAGCCTCCAGGTCAAGGCCAACCCCAAGAGCTCCCCCTAGAGCTGATGCTCCCCCGCATTGTCGAATATAGAATCGATTAAATTCCTGCGGCAAAAGTGCCCAGTGGGCAGTTTTGAAGCAGAGAATTCCCAAGTGACGGGCAAGCGTTAGCGCAGCCCCAAAACGCGGGAGGACTGACTTCGCCAAAACCCAATCCACCGGTTTCCTGCAACCCGTAACCCGCCACCCGCAACCTGCAACCCGCTACCCGCCCCCTGCAACCTGCAACCCGTAACCCGCCACCCGCACCCTGCAACCCGTAACCCGCCCCATGCACTCAAGTATTATTTCTCACAACTTTTTCACCGCTAATTTACTGAAAAGTCATAGGATTCTGTTAAAATATTCCTATGAAATATTTGGCGCTAGATATCGGAACCTACTCAATCAAAACGGTTCTTATGAAGTTTGAAAGGCGTCAGTTCTTTGTTTTGGATACCAAAGAATTTGTCCTTGAAGAACTGCGTAGCGAACTTGACCCGGATGGTACAACACTAAGTCTCCAGCGAACTCTCATTGAGAATATTGTCCCTGAAGACTTTGAAGGAAAGGTGATCTATCAGGTCCCTAACCAAATGGTCACCTCACGCCACCTTGAATTACCAGTCACCCAGAAGAAGAAAGTGGATATGATGATCCCCTTTCAGCTTGATGAAATCCTGCCCTTTTCAAGTATGGATGCCCACTACTTCAGTCAGCTCATTAAAAAAGAAAAGGGTACATCTGCACTTGTTAATGTCACTAAAAGAGCAGAGATGCAGGACCTCTTCGATGATCTCGACCGTCGCCAGGCACTACCAACAGTCCTCACTTCAGAGCTTGCGGTCTACCACGCCCATGCCCTGAACAAGAATACTCTTGGACCTGTCGCTATCTTAGATATAGGTCATCGCACAAGTAAGTGCTACATCATTTACGAAGGTCAGGTTGTGGCCCACCACTTTAGCTTCTGTGCCGGCGCGGCCATAGACGAAGTCATTAGCCAGACCTATCAAATCCCCACCAAAGAAGCTGTTATTTATAAGCATCAAAATTGCTTCCTTCTTACAGAAGGACAATATGAAGGCGTAACCGAGGAACAAAGAGAGTTTGCTCTTCTTATGAAGAAAACCATGATGCCACTGGTTCATGAGCTTAAGCGCTGGCTTCTTGGTTTTAGAGTCCAATACGGCACACCCATTGAGGCCCTCTATCTTGCAGGTGGTTCTACTAATATCCACAATATTTCCAATTTCTTTGCTCAGCAGATTGGTATTCGTACTGACTTTGTGACGACAAGTGAAACCCTCATCGACAGTGAAGAGCTCCTTTCTGGCAAAGAGTGTACTTATTATTTAAGTACTCTCATGACCACAACGATGGGAGATAAGAATAAGCCTGGAAACTTCCTCAATGGAGACTTTTCAACAGGCTCAAATCTCACTCTCCCCCTTCATAGTGTTGGCTTCTATCTCAATAGAGGCCTAGTCCTCTTTCTCATTTTAGGTGTGCTCTTAGGAGTCGATATTGGCCTGCAGATGAGTCGAGAAAAGAAAATAGACCGTACCGTCAAAATTCTCATCAAGAAAAAAGAGCTCGGTCTAACCAATGCTGAGAAGAGACGCTGGGAAAAACGCCTCGATCGTATTGCCAAGAAAGTACGAGGTAAGAACCGAGTTATCGAGCAAGAGGTTAAATCCTTAATGTCCTCAACAAGACAAGATGGCCTTGCTCCCCTGACAAAGATCTTTGGTCTAATCAGCGCCTCCAAAGCTATTGAGCTGGTTTCCTTTGAGACTTTTGAAGGAAATGTTCAAGGAACGTTTAAAAGTAATAACCCTGCGATGCTCACCAAGCTGCAGGAAGACCTCAAAACATCAGGTCTTAAGGATTTAAAATTAAAGGTGAAGAGTAATCTTTTAGATTTTTCTTTTATCCAAGATTAGGGTTAAGCATGTTGAAGAAACTTTTTCAAAAATTTGACGAGGCCACCTTCAAAGGGGTCGATCAAATTAAAGCGACACCTCAATTTAATCAAGTGGCCAATTCTATTGAAGGACTTCCTGAAGAAGGCCAAAAATTTGTCAATCAAGGTGTCACTTACTTGATTAGCTTTCTTCCCATTATCATTCTTTTGATCCTCTTCTTGGTGAATAACTCCATTCGCTCAAGCATCAAAGAGAAAGAAGAACTTATTGAAGACATCGGCCAATTCTATGGACTAAGAGCGCAGTCGCTTAAAATTGGCGATACTTTAGTAGGAATGACTCCCCTCAACGGTAAGAATGCCTTAAAAGGTAAGCTTGATAATATCGCCCGCACTTATGCCCTTAACGCCAACGCTCTTAAAGTTCAGGACTTTAGTAACAACCGCTTTGGTGAACTCATTCAAACTCAGGCCACGGTTTCTTTTCGCGAACTCTCAACCCCTAAGCTCATAGGCCTTCTCGATAGCTTCTTGGTGCAAGAAAAAGCGCGCTTAGTTGATATTAAACTTTCAAAAAAGAATGATTCTCTTGATGGAACTTTTAGTTTTGTTCACTATGGCAGACAAGGTGCGCCTCTATGAGTGAGCAGGAAAATACGCCAGCAGAGCGGCTGCCAGAAACTCAAGTTGTCGAGCGCATTTACGACATAGAGAGCAGCTACGCCAAGAAAATTACTGTCATAACCCTCTTTGCTTTTATTGTCGCCATTCTCTTTAACTTTCCCCTAGAGAAGAACATCCTCACTTTTGTTGAAAACCAAATATCTAAGAATAGAAAGTGTCCCCTTGCCTATCAAAAGCTTGAATTGGGTTACTTCCTGCCAAAACTCGTTCTTAAAGATGTGACAGTGCCCGGTCAGTGCTTTAACAAAGTTGGAACGAACCTCAACTTTGATCAGGTGATGGTCCGGCTATCCATGCCAAGCTTTTGGCCCATCGGTGTTAAAACTAAAATCGAAGCCTATAATGACGGGGCGAAAATCAATATCTTCCCCAGACTTGCCCTAGGTGGTCACGCCATTCAGATTGAGGACACTCACCTAGAAGGCTCCTTTCTTTCAAGCTTTACACCCTTTCCGAATCTCTTTCGCGGCCGTGTGAGCATTCAAGGCAACTTTGATCTCAAAGGTCAAAAACTTGATACTGGTAACCTTCTTATTACTTCCGACAACTTTATTATCCCTGCTCAAATGATTATGGGAATTAACCTGTCTCAAATTGCTTTTAAGAAGTTGGAGTTTGCTGGAACCTACACAAAGAAAGCTTTTCACCTTAAGGCCGTAAGACTGGGGGATGCGAGCTCTCCCATCCAAGGGGAATTTACTGGAAAGATCCATCCCTCCATGCAGAACTTCAACTTCTCTCGCCTTGACCTAGAAGGACGCGTTAAGTTTAGCAGTGCCTTTCTTAATGAAGTCGGTCTTTTGCGTATTATGCTCAACGGAAAGAAGAAAAAAGACGGTTATTATTATATAAAACTTGGCGGTACATTAGCTGTGCCTAAGCCTACTTTTATTGACCCCACCTAAGCCCCTTGCTATAACCTTGGCATGGATTTTACAACAGTTACAGGCCTTCTGGAGGATAACCTCAAGACTCATCTCAACCGCCTCGATTGCGGTGATGAGCATTTCCTAGAGATCCTCCACTATGGAGTGCTTCCGGCAGGAAAACTCTTTCGCCCTTTACTCTGTTGTAGTGTCTATGGTGATCATTTAGGTCAAGATGCCTTATTAGACGAACTCAAAAATCCCTATAGCGCCCTATCTCTATGTTCTTCTGCGCTAGAGATTCATCATGCCTATACTCTCATTCATGACGACCTTCCTTGTATGGATGATGATGACATGAGAAGGGGCAGGCCCTCTACCCATAAGGCCTATGGCCAGTGGCAGGCCGTACTTGCGGGAGATGCCCTCCTTCATCACAGTCATGCGCTTTTGAATCTTATTGATCATGAGCAAGACAAGAAAATTAGGCGCTACTTTAGCTGGGCCTTGGGAGCAAAAGGACTTATCTACGGCCAAGTACTCGACTTGAGCGGGGCCATTCATCAAAACTTTGAAAACTTAAAGAGAACTCACATCCTAAAGACAGGTCGCCTCATTCAAACTGCGCTCTATGCGGGTGCTTGGTGTGCTCATCCCACAATCGGCCTTAGAGAAACCACTGACCTCATGCGCTTTGGTCACGCCATGGGCCTATCCTTCCAATTATTAGATGATCTTAGTGAAGGTACTGAGAAACTCGGCGATCATGAGAAGTCGGTGAACCCCTTTATCAATTTTCCAGCAGAGTCCTTAAGGGAACTTTCAAGTTCATTAGTCACCATAAAGAAGGAACTTGAAAGGCCACGCCATAATCTTTTAGCGCAAACCCTAGAGGGTTACTTCGCCAAGATGAAGGCAATCATCGAAAAGGATCTTAAATCAAAGGATAGTCTAATCTTTGAACACTTTGAGGTGATCGAAGAAGACCACCAAGAGGGCTACCACAAAATTGTCGAACTTCTTATTTCATAGGTAAGTGGTACTTTTTCAGAACGCGCGTCATATGAAATGACGCGCGTTCTGAAAAAGTACCACGTACCTAAAGAATAGATCTTAAAAGATTTTTGGCCATCATAAGCTTATCCATGTCATCATCAGACAAGCTCATGCGAGAAATTGACGTCGCCTTAAACTCAGATTGCATTTCAGAATTCTTCGGCAAATCAGGAAGATTATCAAGATCTTGAATATCCTCAGCTTCTTCAACAAGTGAACCATGGGAGAGCCTCTTTGGGAGCTCTGCCTTGGCCATTTCAATATTCATTTTTTCTTCGAAGAGGAGATTTTTTAATGTGGCGATGGCCTGAATATCTTTAGCCTCATACATTTTTTGACCACTACTGGAAATAATAGGATCGATCTCAGTAAACTCGGATTCCCAGAAACGGAGGACATAAGGTTTAACCCCAGTTAGGCCACATACCTCATTGAGCTTAAACGTAGATTTATTGGGAATTTCCAAAGTTTCCATCATAGTCAATCTCCAAAAGAACTCATGGAGTGAACTTAGAAGAGTCCACCACCAGGAGTGTTGTCATCATCGTCGTTGCCATCTTCAGTATTATTCATGAAGCTTGACAGCGCTCTGTTGGATCCCTCTTTTGCAGGAATAGAAGTATCTTCTTTTCCTTTGTCGTCCAAGCGATGAGCGTAACGTGCCGTAACGTCTTCTTTAAGAACTTGTGACGGCTTAAATGTTAATACTCTTCTGGCTGAAATTTCCATGGCCTCACCCGTTTGCGGGTTACGCCCTACTCGCGTTGCTTTGTCGCGAATTGAGAAATTTCCGAAACCTGAAATTTTGACTTTCTCACCTCGTGCTAGGGTGTCCTTGATGATTTTAAAAACTAAATCAACGAGGTCAGCGGCTTCCTTCTTGGAAAATCCAGCTTCTTTATAGACCCGTTCTACGATGTCGGCTTTAGTCAGACTCATACTTCCTCCGTGAAATTAAGTCTCTTGTCTGAGGGATTCCTATTATTAATAGGTTAGCAAGAAAGGGTGTGGGATGGAAGAAAAAAAACCAAGTGAAATTAATAACCTAAGGCCAAAGAAGAGTTTGGTGTTCAACTACTCGCCAATCGCTCCAAAGCGCTTATTTATGGGGGCTTCACAAACCCGAGCAAAGCTCTTAACTTTAACTAATAACACCCTAAAAACAGAGGAAACTTCCCATGACAGAGGGCAAAATTGTCTGGTCTGACACCGAAGGCGACCTAAGAAAGAAGAAAAACTCCTCCAACTCCAACGAAGCAGTGGATGAGAGCAAGCTCATCCTCAAAATTCGCCGCCTTACCACAGGCAAAGGCCGCACTGTTATCGAGATCGCCGACCTCCCCTCAAATAAAAAATGGTGTCAGAAACTAGCAAAGGAACTCAAAAAAAGTTTAGGTGTCGGTGGTGCATACAAAAATGACTTCATAGAAGTTCATGGTGAAAAGCTCGAGCAAGTCAAAGCGCTACTTGAAAAGAAAGGTCTCCAGTTCAAACAAACGGGAGGATGAGGATACGGGTTACAGGTTACCGACACCCGCAGGACGGCACTCCGTTTACGGGTTCATCAGTTGCACCCTAATAAACCTGCCCCCTGATACCTGTGACCTGAAACCTGTTAAAGCTTCATCTCCTGGCGCTCATCAACAATAAGCCCATCTCTTAATAAAATTTCCCTATCGGCCATTTTGGAGAAGTCTTCCTCGTGAGTAACAAGAAGAATGGTTGTGCCCATGTCAGTGTTGACCTCTCGTAAGGTTTCCATCACCTTCAAAGCATTGTGGCTATCAAGATTCCCTGTCGGCTCATCAGCGAAAATATAGCGTGGTTTGAGAAGAAGCGCACGAGCGATAGCGACCCTTTGCTGCTCTCCCCCAGACATTTGCTTGGGAAAGGAATTGGTCTTATTGGGAATTTCAAAGCGCTCCATAAGCTCAAGTGCCCGAGGCTTTAATTCCTCATCTCGTCCAAGGTTTCTTGCAGGAAGGAGAATATTTTCTAGAGCAGTGAGTTCTTCTAAGAGGTAGTGAAACTGAAAAATGAACCCCACTTCTTCATTACGGAAACGATGAACTTCCGCGGCATCAAGTTCAGCAAAGTTTCTTCCATCTATAGAAATACTTCCTTGAGAAGGATCATCAAGGGTGGAAATAATGTAAAGAAGAGTACTCTTTCCCGAGCCACTACGACCAGAAATCGAAACGAACTCGCCACTTGCAATGGAAAAATTAAGACCATGGAGAACACGCACAGGTGGTTCACCAAATTCCTTAATAATATCTTTACCGACAATGCTCATAACTATTCAGACCTAATGATTTCAATGGGGGTAAGTTCACTCGCCTTTCGCGCTGGAAAATAGCTGGCGATAAAGCTGGCCGCACAGGCCGCCGAAAATGCGGTGATATAAATACTCGGTGAATAACTAATAATAAGATTTGAACCCTGACCGATCTCAATTCCTAAATCGATACTGCCAAAATAGAGGTTTAAGAAAAGGCCCATGATAAGGCCAAGAAATCCCCCTGTTACCCCTAAGAGAAGCCCCTGAACCAGAAAGAGACTGAGGATGCGGTCGGGACCAAAGCCAATGGAGCGCAAAATGGCAATTTCCTTATGCTTCTGGCTAATCATAATAGAGAGCACGTTATAAATACCAAAGCCAGCAACCAAAAGAATAGAGAGAGTAATGATCATACGTGTGACGTCTTGAATTTTAATCATGCTCATAAAAGAAGCATTGGCCTCTTCCCAACTCTCCACCTTATCGGCGGAGGTTAAGTCCCATTGCTTGGCCAAGTCCCCTGAGCGGTCAATATCATAGAGGCTCACAAGAATTTCTGAAATTCTGCCAGGAGTTTTATGTAGGCCTTGAACATCCTTGAGGTGAGCAAGCGCCATGGTGTCATCGGCACCCGGATTACCAAAGTGGATGACACCAACAATTTTATAGGGCCTGGGTTCATCAATACCAGTAGAGAGAAGAATGGTGTCATTAACTCTTGCCCCAAGATTGGCCATAACTCCACTACCGAGAATGACTTTATTACTGGCGCCCATCAAATCTTGAAAGGTGCCTTCACGCATATAATTTTCTAACTGAGTCACCTTGGTGTGGCGTTCGGGTATGACCCCTGTCAAACTCAGAGAGGCCCTTGCATCTTTAAAGGCGGCTAAACCTTTTACAGAAAGACGAGGTGAAAACGCCATCACTTCGGGATGCTGAGAAAGCCTCTCACTCCAGCCCAAGTAATTTTCGAGACGTGACTCACTTCTTTTACCAGCAGGGGGACTAATCCACGTGACAAGACTCTTTTCTCCAAAGAACCTTGGAGTCAACGTCTTTTCATTAATAATATCTTCCTGACCTTGAATCAGAATATGGGCAGTATTATTGAGAAGCTCATCAAGAATATATTTACGAAAGCCAAGCTGAATTCCGGCAATCAGTACGTAAATCATCGTTCCAAAGCTAATCCCCAAGAGGATGAGCACAGTCTGGCGCTTTCTTGAAAAGAGTTGGCGAAGAGCGAGAAAGGCCACGTCTAGCGCCCCCCTTTTCCTGGACCACGGGGCATGACCTCCTTTGATTCCGTCTCTTGTGAAGCCTTCTTCTTGATCAAAATTTCATCACTATATTTAAGAGGAGAATCGATCATTTCTGCATACTGACCATCAACAACGCCAATCTTGACGGGGATTTTCTTACGTCTTTCCCCTTCCCTCTTAATGGTCACGACGCCATTATCAATGGCCGATAAGGGGACGAGTTGAACTTGCTTCTTAGAACCCACGACAATGGCCACGTCGGCAGTCATGCCTGGAAGAACATTTTCCGGCAGGTTTTTCACGTCAATATGAGCGATAAACTCATCATCTCGTGGAAAGAGAGACTTAACGACTCCCGCATATTTTTGATTGCGAAGACTTTCAAAAACCACTTGGGCCTCATGCCCCTCTTTAACCCGTAAGGCTCCGTTTTGCTCTAAGCTCACTTCAATATGGCGCTCCTTCAGATCTTCAATTTTCAGAACTGGAGCCTGAGGAAGAACAGTTTCTTTTTCATAGTGGTTTACTCGAGTCACTCGTCCAGCAAAAGGCGCCTTGAAAATAGCCGAGTCTTTAAACTTAATCAGGGCACCGCCTTTTTCCACAGCATCTCCCTCAGAAACATAGAGTTTTTCAACTGTCGTCATAATCCCCACTTTAACCTCAAAGCGACTGTCACTTTTCACCTTACCAAGACCATAAATGGCCTCAACAACATCCCCTTTTATGGGATGAATAAGTTCATATTGGGACTTTTGATAGTAGATCCCACCTGTAATCACCGTCACCACTAACACGGCAAGGGAGATCAAAATGACAAACTTCGTTTTCATAAAACTCCTTTGTGGCCAACTTACTGGAATAGCTGCTTAAAATCCATGATTTAGCTCACTAATAAAATCAAGGAATCTTGACGCTGATCAAAGTAAAGAAGGGAGAAATTATTTAATATGGGATTTAACACGGAGGTCCCAATGAAGAAATTGGTCTTATGCCCTAATTGTAATAGTCTTAACCGTATCCCTCTTGCTCAAGAAGGCCAGGGAAACTGTGGCAAATGCTCACAAGCCCTTCCTCACCGCCATGAGGTGCAAGAATATTCCCAAGAAAAGCTTTTTAAGGCGCTAGGAATCAGTGAGCTGCCTGTCGTTGTGGATGTCTTTGCTGATTGGTGTGGACCTTGTCGCAGCTATGCTCCCCTCTTTAAGCAAGTCGCTCACGACCTTGGAGAGCGCTTTCTCTTCGTCAAATTGGACTCTGAAAAGGCCACTGAATTTTGCATGCGCTACCAAGTGAGGAGCTTACCTAGTACCTTAGTCTTTAAGGGTGGAACCTTAAGAATCGCTCAACCAGGACTCCTAAGCCCAGACCAACTGAAGTCCGTCCTCCACCAAAGCACGTCAGAGGTAAGAGTGTAAGACAGGTTACAGGGGACAGGTTACAGGGGACAGGTTACAGGGGACAGGTTACAGGCGGCCGGCGCTCCGGTTACAGGTTACGGGTTACAGGTGGCCGGAGCTCCGGTTTCCCTCAGGTGCCACGTTCGAACCTGACACCTGATCCCTGACACCCGTTACCTGTTACGACTTCTTAGTTCTTTTACCAGTACTTCCCGTTTTACTTTTCTTTTGAAGCTTCTTAAGAAGTTCCTTCTTCTCTTTAGCACGATCTTTTAGCCACTCGTTGAGTTGACCTTTAACATCGAGAAGCTCTTCAACGAGCTTCTTACGAACCAATTTGTCAGACTTCGCTATTTTTTGGAATTCCTTAAGTTTGGCTGAATCATCTTTAACCATCAGCTTTCTGCGTGCGACCTCTTCTTTGGTCATACGATAGATCGGCATGTCGGCGAGATAATCACTGAAAGTAAATTTCTTCTTTTTAAGGTGCTCTACAAAGGTCTTACGGTTGGCACTTCTTGTCGCCACCTCGTATTCCTTTTGCTTAATGAACTTAATGATCTCATTATTTTGACGAATCTTACGTTCGTACTCTTCACAAAGAAGTTCATAGCGCCTTTTGACCACCACAAGTCTTTGCTCAGTAAAGATTTGAATAATTTCTTCGGGCCTATTGAAAATCCTTACCCCACGCTCACTAATGAGAGTGTAATTTGGCGTGAGACTCGAAGAGGTCAACATCTTATTTTGGACTTCTTCAAGCTTGGGTTGTTTACCGCGCTTAAAGACCAACTCAATCATAATGTCATTACTGACAGAACTATCGATATAATCTTTGAGAAAATCAGACTCAATATGCTTATTGAGAAGACGATAGATTTTCTTGGCATCGTAACCACGAGGAAGTTCTGTAATAAAAATCTTCTCCTGGTAGTTCTCCATTACCATTTTTATTTTTAAGAATTTGTTCAGCTAATTGAATTTTTTCTCTTTCATCAAGAGTATGTAT
>JAUIBX010000070.1 GCA_030427595.1 Bacteriovoracia bacterium
CGCCTGGTTGAAAGCGTCTCATTTTGCCATCGCGGGTAATCCAGCCCTCAGGAAAGAGACCTAAAACAGAACCCCTATCGAGATCATCATGAATAAGCTCAAAGGCCTTCTTTAAAACATCCTCACTCTCCTTGCGAGTCGCAATGGGAACAAGACCGGCCTGACGAAACCAAAAAGGTCCCGTCGGCACATAGTAATAATTCCAATCAATCACAAAGTGGATAGGTCTTTTGATCACCCCCATAAGAATCATCCAGTCTACAAAGCTGACATGATTACAAACAATGATCACTGGGCCTTCTTCAGGAAAATCTTCCCCTCCTACCACGCGAACTCTATAAAAAAGACGACTAAGAAAGCGCATCCACAAACGTAAGGTCTTTTCAGAGTAATTAAAGTAAAGCGGAAAGGAATGCAGAAAATTTACAAGAGCGAGAACGAGAAAGGAGCGACCAATGCCGATGGTCTTGGTCATTACCATCACAGAGACTGCGGCCACCACCATAAAGAGGGCATTCCAAATATTATTGCCGGCAATGGTTTGAGAAAGCTCACTAGGCTTGGCAATACTTTGGAGGTAAGACATCTGGGGCACGATATAGCCACCACCAAAAGTGGCCATCCCAAAAAGAGAAAAGCATGCAATCAAAGAGTAGGGCTGACTAAAGAACTCTCCTAGTGAAAAGAGTTCACCACTTGCCTCCATGGGAGGTCTAAGTTCTCCTACAATGGCCAAGAGGACTAGGAAAAAAGACATACCAAGGGCACTAATGGGAACGAGACCAATCTCTACTTTTTCTTGAGAGACTTTTTCCGTGAGGAAAGCACCAAAGCCCATGCCCACAGTAAAGAGGGCCAAGAAGAAGGTCGCAACCTGAGTTCCCCCATAGAGGCTATTTTTCACAAAGAGTGGCAGCAAAGAGAGAATGGCGGCACCAAGAAACCAATACCAACTGATGCCAAGAACCGTTCTAAAAATCGCATGGTCTTTCATGGTCAGACGCAAGATCTGCCATGTGGGTTTTAAAAAAGTGTAATCAACCTTAAGGCCTTTAGCACCTTCCTCACCGAGAGGGATCGGCACATCCTGAACCTTAAGACTAAAGAGGTAACCAATTCCCGCTAATAAAAGCAGACCAAGGCTTAAGGCCGTGACATAGGAATCGAGTTCAACAAAGGCTCCCCCAGTGATGGTACCAATAAGAATGGCAATAAAGGTTCCCGCACTCACAAAGGCGTTGGCCAACACCAATTTTGAAGGAGGAACTAGGCTTGGAATAATGCCGTATTTAATTGGCCCAAAGAAAGCCGACTGGGTCCCCATTAAGAAGAGCACCACCATCAGCATGGCATAATTATTAAAATAGAGCCCCAGAGAGGCAAGTGCCATGATGACAATTTCAAGAAACTTAATGGCCTTAATGAGAGTGGCCTTTTGATATTTGTCGGCCATCTGACCGGACGTTGCCGAAAAAATAAAGAAAGGAAAAATAAAAATCCCACCGGCCATGGGCACCAAAAGAGCGGCATCGAGGGAGCCTATGCGCACACTTTTAAAGGTGATTAACATCACAAGGGCATTCTTGAAAAAATTATCGTTGAGCGCACCTAAGAATTGAGTCCAAAAAAGTGGCCAAAATTTTCGATCCTTGAAAATGAGCTCCAAAGTGACTCCCTAGAAAAAGCTCTCTAAATGAAATGTATAAAAATGATAGCCCAGCGTTAATGAGGTGAAAAGAAATCACAAAAAAGCCGACTTAAAAAGTCGGCTAACATTTTAAAAGATCATTTTGAGGGCGATATTACTTAGCGACAACCTTATCGATACCGATAGTCTTGCCAAAGAATTTCTTAAGTTTGAAATCAAGAAGATTCACTTCACTACCTTTGTGGAAAACCTTCCAAGAAGTGCCATCAAAATCAAACTTAATTTCGATATGGTCTCTCTTACCCGTAATACCGTTGTGAAGATAATCAACCTTAAAGTGACCACCGCGATCTTCTTCAAAGTCATTGGACTTAAGGACGATAACCTTGTGCTCCCCTTCTTGTTTTAAGACAACTCCCTTATTGAGGTTCTTAATATTGAAGTCCTCCCAGTCTTTATCGCCTCGGTCATACATTTTAAGACCTTTGGCCTTATCTTCTTCGTCCTTTGCAATGAAGAGGTCAAAGTAACTATTCTCTTCACTGTTTTTTACCGTAAGGACTTTAACGTCTTCTAATTGTCCTTGGGCCATGGATGTCGCGGGAACTAATGCTATTAATAATCCACTTAATAAAAAGGTCATTAGTGTCTTTTTCATCTCATTCCTCCTGTAACTCTCTCCCAGAGTTGGTGTGTGAAAAAATTATCCCGAACCTCCATGAATGAGCCTATAATTTGAAAAAATTTCACGCTCTTTCTAAACCCTCAAAAACTCTGGGGTCATCTTGACCAAATTCCAAAAAGGACGATCGTTTGCTTAGGCCTTAAAAATCCTCTAAGATCTCTATATGACGACACTTTTCCATTATGTGCACTGCCCCTTCTGCGTGCGTGTACGCATGGCCTTAGGCCTTCTGAAAACTTCTTACAAGAGCGTGGTTCTTCCTTACAACGATGAAGAAACCCCCTTAGGCCTCACAGGCGTGAAAATGTTACCCATTGTTGAGACTAATATCGATGGCGAAAGCAAGGCCATGAATGAGTCCCTCGACATCATCAAGCTCTTTGATAAGGACAACACTCTTAAACATGAACTTCTTGAAGATGAAAAAGTAAGAAAGAATATTAACGACCTACTCGATGCCATTGCAGGTCCTGTTCATAACTTGGTGATGCCCTATTGGATTTACACCAAAGAATTCAATGAAGAGTCTCGAGCCTACTTTCAAGCGAAGAAGGAAAAGAAACGTGGTCCCTTTAATGACCTCGCCAAAAGATCCCCTGAGTTTTTAGATGAACTTAATAAAGTGCTCAATGGTCTCGAAAATAAGCTGCAACCCTTTTACAACAGCAGTGAACTCACTATCCTTGATATTATGCTGGCCTCCCACCTATGGGGTCTCTACGTTTATCCAGAGTTTCAGTTTCCCCCCTACCTGCACAATTACCTGCAATCCATAAAGAGAAAGTGTGCCTTTGATTACCATCAAGACTTTTGGTCGGGATATCTCGGTGACTAATCAACACTTTAGAAGTGCTAAAACTCCCCAAGGCATAGTCGTATTCCCTTTCCCTCCTATCAAAGAAAAGAAGTGGCTTATCCTATGTGCAGACGAGGATAGTGCTAGGAAGATTATGGCCTTACTCGGTAATGGAGATATTCCTACCCCCCTCGAAGGTCAGGATTATTATCAAAGCAAAGGCCTGCACCAAGACGGTCAAACTCCCCTATACCAACTAAAGAACGAGTATCTTCATTCCTAGTAAGAAAGAAACAAATGAGGCCAAGAGATAACGAGTGGGCCAACGTCTATGCCATAGGCATTCAAAGAGCGCCGAAAAGAGAGTTCCGGTAATGGCCACTCCACTTAAACTCGCTAAATGAGCCGATTGCATGGCCGCAAGATAGAGAGACAAAGAAATGAAGGTGCCAAAGAGAGAGCCCATGGTCACCCAAAAGACTTCTTTTCCATTGAGAGACTTAAGAGGAGAGAACAGTTTTAAATCTTTTCTCTTAAAAGAAAGCGCCCAAAAAAATATAAGGGCACCCATGGTGCGATAGAAATTGGAAAGAAGTGGTGAAACGTCTGCGTTGGCATCAAAGACCCCGCGGGTAATGAGAACTCCCGCTCCATCTAGGGCCATTCCCCCTAGGGCCAAAAGAATCCCCTTCATGCCCCAGTGGCGCTCCTTTTTAAAACTCTCAAGAGAAATGATAAAGATACACAAGATAAAGAAGACGATGGCCCAAAAACGAGTGGCATCGATACTTTGGTTGAAAGCAAAGAAAGCCCCCACCCCAACGAGAAGAGGCTGAAAAGCAAAGAGCATTAGGGTACGCCCAGGACCCATCTCTTTAAAGGCCAAAAGAAGCAGGACATCGCCGGCCCCTAAACCAATAAGACCAGAAAGCATCAAAGGCCCGCCCTCACTCCAAGGGAGAAGCACAAGGCCACCTTTTAAAAGAAGCCAAGCGACAAAGCAAATTTGAGCTACGTAGGCCTTATACCAATTCATCCAGGTGGCACCAATTCGCTTACTGAAGTAGGTAAAGAACTGGCTACCTAAGGCAAAGAAGAAGTTAGAGCCTAAGGCAAGAAGAAGAACTTGCGAGTTCATGGAAGCTTATTCATTAGGGATTAACAATTAAAATCCATGGGGCAACTGCACCATAGGTGGCATCCTCCTGAAGAAACTTTTCGCGTTCTTCAACAGAGAGTCCCTTGAAATCTACCATGCGCACATGAACAACAGGTTTGTTGGTGAGCTTTTTCAGGTAGAAAGGCAGCCCGTGATCAAAGTCAGTATGGAAGTGACCTACCGCCATGAAGGTTATATTCCCTTCGCTGAGGTCCACAAGACTCTTGGCCATCACAGCGTCAGCATAGGATTGAGCCAAGAAGTAATTCTCTAGTTGATCGGCAGGAGCATGACCACCCATTACGGCTTCAAAGCGCTCAAAGTATTCCTTAGGTCCACGCTCCATATTGGCAGGGATATACTGAGGGTCAAGACCAGAAAGACCACCTTTAACAATTTGTGATTTCCAAGCTCGTGGAGCATTGGTGGCGACCATCTTTCCGCCGGCCTTAGCCGCACTTTCAAAGAGAGGTTCATAGACAGCGTGGCGATCAGCATTCTTTCCAAAGAAAGGCTCAAGCATATCAACGAGACTCAGTTGGCCTTCTTTATAGAGAGCAAATTTTGACTCAAGCTTTTGCTGGTCAGGGTAATTAAGAAACTCCCAAGCGACAGTGTAGTTGTCTTCGAGGGCATGGACCTGGACGGCCTTATCAATAAATTCTCCCTGAGCTTCTTGGATATCTTCTTGGTGGTGGGTCTCCCCGAGAAGGATAAAACCCGTGTTTGGCATATTTTTGAGACCATCTTCAAGCGTGTAAGTGGTTTGAGTTGCACTGTTATAGAGTTGTGAGCTACTTGCACAGGCCGCTAATGAAAAAATCGCACAACTTAAGAGAGTAAGAGTCTTGAGTCTTGTAAACATAGATGAGTCCTTGCCATAGTCTTATAGTGAGATTACTTTTCTTGATCCCACTAGCCAAGTGAATAAGCTAAACACCTAATCGACGGTAAAAATTCTATGACCTTAGAAGAATATGCACAGCGTTTAAAGGCCAAACTTCATTATCATCGGACGACAGAAGCACCGCAAAATTTAGCTATCCCAACCCCAAGTTGGGAAAAGTATCCCCAGTGGGTTCTTGAGATTGGCTGTGGTGCAGGACTTCACCCCATCCTCTATGCAGGTGAAAATACCACCACAGGAGTGGTTGCCCTTGAGAGAACCGTTGAGAAGTTTCAAAAATTCCTAGGTCGTCATCAACGCCACCAATACCCCAACCTCTTCCCCCTCCATGCTGATGGCCTGCAGTGGTTAGCGACACTCGAGAATCCACTTTATTCGCGCTTTGAAAAAGTCTTTCTCCTCTATCCTAACCCTTACCCCAAGAACACCCAAAGAAATAAGCGTTTTATGGGCATGGTTGATTTTCAGCATGTCCTCAACTCCCTTAAGGACCATGGAGAAATTATCATGCGCTCAAATGAAAGAGGCTATCTCGACGAATCCCTCTACTTGGCCAAAGAAGTGTGGCAATTGGAATGCATTAAAGGTGAAAAGGTCATACTTAAAGAAGGCCAAAAGGGCGTCACTCACTTTGAACGCAAGTACCTAGAGCGCGGAGAAAGCTGTTGGGAAATCATTTGGAAGAAGAATTAAAGCGGCTTTTTAACGGTGTTAGAAATCATCTCCACCACTTCTTCAAGATCAAAGGGCTTAAAGATAACCGCATTCACCCCAAGACCTGAAAGGTCTTCAGCTGTGTAATCAGAAAAACCTGTCACTAAGAAGATAGGGATGTCCGTCCCGTGTTCATTTACAGTTTTAACAAAGGTGACACCATCGCCACCAGGCATACGGATATCAGAGACAATACAATCGACTTTATTACTTTTAAAAATTTCAAAAGCATCGACACCATTTGAAGCCTCTAAAACTTTAAAGCCTCCATCAACAAACTCATCCTTAAAAAGTTCTAAGATGTCTGCTTCATCATCTACACATAATATAACTTTTTGTTCACTCATGACTGAAATGACCTTATATCGATTTTCTTATATTATAGGTATCCCATTGAAAAGTTGAAGTCATTTTATTTTATTTCGGACTTTTCTCCCCCTTGCCTAGGGCAATGTTAAGATTTCTTAATCGATATCAGGAAACACCGACTTACCAGACTGTTTTTATCTGGGACTACGGGGAAAGTTTTTCTCCTAACCGCACAATCAATCACCCCTTTCAAATTGAGCCCAATGCACACCGACAGGTAAAAAAAACAAACCTGCGAGAAAGAAATGAAAACATCCTATTTATTAGGGACACTTGTGGTCGCCCTAATTTTGCAAACGACCCACGCCTTTGAAACACTTCAACTTCAAAATGTGAAATTAAACCTCGAGAGTCAAAGTGGTGCCGGAGGGCTCGTTGCCGATAACCTCAAGCTTAATATGGGACCTTTAAGAGTCGAGTCCCCTACACCACAACTGACCTTCAGTTGGCTTGGTGGCACTTTCAAAACGGAACTTGAAAATATCCAACTGGCCTACGCCTTTGGACCAGAAAGTGTTTTGGCAGGTTTGAAAGGTGTAGAGACAGAAAACCTTACATTAGATTATCAAGAGAACCGCAGGCTTTCCCTTGAGAACCATGGTCTCTTGATTGAGCATAGCGATACTCGCCAATATATCCCTGCCCTCAGTTTAACCTGTGCAGCTCAGGCCCAGAAATCTCTTGTTGAAGACCTTAGCTCCCAGTGCCTCCACTTAGGTCGTCTGCAAATTCCCGAGCTCAACTTTGATGAACTTAGTGGTTCAAAAGTGGCTGCTTCATTTGAGGCACCTCAGGCAATCGATAAGATAGAAGAGATCGACCTGATGATCCTTCAAAAGGGCTTTAACCTCACTTTTAGAATCAAGTACCTTTTTCGCTGGAAGATCAAGGCCTCTGGAAGTGTCGACTACAGTGAAGAAAACTCTCGTATAACCATTCACCTGGCCAAAGCAAAAGTTGGCTTTCTCAGTCTTAAGAGTAGGCTTCTCAAAGAAATTGCAGAGGCAAATCTAGAGAGTATAAAAGTAGAAGGTGATAATATTATTATCCAAATCTAAGAATTAGAATTCTGCATACTGACGCTTGGCCTTCACTTGCTTGATTTTTCTTTCAGGCCAGATGAGGGCACTAAGCTTTCCACCCCATACGCATCCAGAATCAAGACCAATGGTATTTTCCGTTTCCCATAATCCTTGCATGGCCCAGTGGCCATAGATAACAGTCTTCTTCCCTTCGTAGAGGTCGTGCCAAGCGGGATCATCCTCATTATTAAGATCTTCAGGGTCACCACCCCAAGTACGAATACGAGTAAGCACACGCGGGTTTTGTTTAGCAAGAGGAACGCCGGGCTCTAGACCAGCGTGAACGCAAATAAAATCCTTTTCCTCTATATAAAGAGGTAGGCTTCTCATCCACTCAATGACCTCATCACGATCCTTACCCAAAGACTCATAGAATTTCTTAAAGCCTTTTTTAAAGTAGCGCTCTTCATCTAAACTTCTTAAAAAGCCCAACTCGTGATTTCCTAAGACACATAGGTGGTTGCCCTTACGAACAAAGTCCACCACTTCTTTGGGGTAAGGACCTTTATTAATAAGGTCTCCCAAAAAGATGAGTCTATCTTCCCTTGGTGTGAAGTTCACTTTATCAAGAAGAGACTCCAGCTCATCAAAGCACCCGTGAACATCTCCAATAAAGATAGTCCGTTCACTCACTGAGCACGCTCCACTTTTTCAAGAATGGTCTCGCCCTCATGAATACGATAAGAGACTTCAATGGGCTGACAACAAACTTCACAGTCTTCGATATAAGATTGACCACCATACATGGACTCAAAAACCATGGATATCGTTTGAAAACAGTAAGGACACTGAAAAGATACTTCTTCTTCGTTATACATCTTCTTCCAAGGTACGTGGTACTTTTGCAGAACACGCGTCATAAGATTTGGAAATGACGCGTGTTCTGCAAAAGTACCACGTACCAATAAAAACTACAGGCCGCCTAAAAAGTAGACGGCCAAAGGTCAAACACTATAAGCTAAGCTCCTGATTATTCTTAATTAATTATAGCTCAAAGTTGGCAAAGATCCTGCAAATTAATATTTGCAGGAGAACAGGAATGACAAAACTTCTCACATTTCCATTGATCATCACCATCGCCCTTCTTTCAAGTTGTGGCATTCCATTGCCTATGCAAAAGGACTTGGTGGTGAAGGACATCAATGCTGTGAGACAATTTTCTACCACCGACCCGACGTTCAGTAAGTATGTTCAAGAATTTGAACATAATGGGCGAAGAATTCTGAATGACGGGTCGTTCTCGGTAGGAGATGTCCCCGTGAACTTTGGGGATACCGAAAATCCAAACTTTCAAGGTGTTTGCTTTGAATACCCAGATGGCACCAAAGAGGTCATTATCAAAAGATCGTGGTGGGATAATGTTAGTGAAGAATATCGTGAGTCCCTTATCTTTCATGAGCTAGGCCACTGTCGACTAGGTCGTGACCATCTTGATACTGTATGGTTTAAAGAGGAAACGGGAGAAGAGCACAAGCACTCTATGATGAACACTATCATTGTTTCCCCAGGCACCTATAAAGACCACAAAGAGCAATATCAAAAAGAACTTTTCACCTTTAAAACAGATGCTCTTTTTGAAAGCCTCGGTCTACAAGAAGCTGAAGTTCAGGTCCTAGAAAAGTAAAAAGAAAAATAATGGCAAAAGACATCACCTCCTTGCCCCTCAAAGGCCACTTTATCCCCGCAGTCAATAAAGGTATGACCAACGGTCAAAAGCTGATGCTGGTTTTGCATGGAAGAGGAGACACCCTTGATTCCTACAAGGTTTTCGCAAAAGAAGTGAATGTCACTGGACTCAATTACCTGCTCCTCAATGCTCCTTTTACCGAATTCTTTGGATACACCTGGTACGATGACTCTTTTAATCTAAAGGACCTTCGCTACCTCAAAAGTATCGAACTCCTAAAAGAAACCTATCAAAGCGCCCTTACCAGTGAAGAAATGGGCGGCCCCTATCAAAGTGAAGATGTTTTCCTTATGGGCTTTTCACAAGGGGGACGCATGGTCCTCGATCTCTTTTTACAAATCAATCAAAAGCTTGCGGGAGTGGCCGCACTTAGCCCTCGTGTGAGTGTGCATAAGCCCTTCCCCGAACTGGAAAATAAAACGAAGGAAACGCCTGTCTTTCTTGCCCATGGGTTTTATGACGATATCATTCCCTTTTCAGAAACACAGGAGCACAGCACTCCTTGGCGTGAGCAGATGAAAGCCCCTCAATTTCACTCCTATGAAATGGGTCACGAAATCGATATTATGGAAATTCTCGCTCTTCGCGAGTGGCTCAACGAATACCTCTAACCTCTTTGATCAACGCCTTCGCCTGAGAAAGATAACTTCCCCCAAAAAGATTCACATGATTGAGGACATGGTAAAGCTGATAAAGAGGAAGCCTTTCTCGCCAGCCCGACTCCAAGGGAAACTCCCTTTCATATGAATCAAAGACTTCAGAGGGAAAACCGCCAAAAAGCCTCATCATGGCCAGGTCCGCTTCTCGATGACCATAGTAACTGGCAGGATCAAAGAGCCAAGGATTGCCCTCACTATCAAACTGATGATTGCCACCCCACAAATCTCCATGAAGAAGTGACATCCCCTCTTCACAGTGAGTACGCAAAAGTTTTAATGCACTTTTCTTAAAGTCCTCAATAGTGTTGTCCTCAAGAACAAGTCCTTTACTTTGGGCCCACTCCAATTGAACTTTAATGCGAAGATCCCAAAAGAAATCAGGCCAATCCTTATCAGAGTTCTCGTTAAGCTGAAGAGTTGCGCCAATAGTATTGTCAAAAGGAAAGCCAGGTCTCCCCGTTGGACTAATGGTCTTACGATGCATACGCGCAAGGCTTTTTCCAAAGAGCTGATAACCAGAGGAGCTCTTTGATCCAGAGTCAATCCACTCAAGGACTAAGAACTGCTCACTTGTCACTAAAACTTCGGGCACGCGAAAATGCTCGCCTAAAAGCCCAAGGGCGTAGGCCTCCCTCTCAAAGTTTCGCTCCTGAGCTTTAGCAACCTTTTGGAGACCCTTAATAAAGTAACTCTTTCCCCCATCTCCTTGAGCACGATAGGCCTCGGCGATGAAGCCACCGCCTACCCTCTCCATGGCCGTGATACTTTCATTAAGGGATTTTTCTATAAATTCTTGGGCGAGTTCTTCAAAGCTCATAGGAAAATCCTACTCAAAAGAGGATGCACCAGTCTATAATGGTCCTATGGAAAATGCTTACCCGCTAAAGAAGCGTCTGATTTACTTTATTCCGACCTTTGTCATTCTTATGGCCTTTGCCTATCGGTGTTTTGGTGGCCTTTGGTCTCTTTGCTCTGATCTCTAAGAAAATTACTAAGCTTGAATTCTGGGCCTATGCCTTAATTTCAACAGGTGGCGCAGGCAACCTCGTTGACCGTGTTCGCTTTAATTATGTCGTCGATTTCCTCTACCTAGGAATCAAGAAACCTTTTGAAACTAATATTTTTAATATCGCTGATGTGGTGATCATGACTGGCTTTGGCATCATGCTCTTGCACCTCTATAAAGATTGGCGAAATCGCAAAACAAATGTCAAAGAGGGTGAACCCCCTCTTCCTCCTAGCCTTTAATCAAAAATCTTTTAGGTCATAGAGACGACCAAACTCTGGTGGAATGAAAGTATTTTCCTTATTGGACTTCTCCCACGCCTTTTTAAATTCTTTACGAGGAGTTTCATAATCTTCATCTGTCAGTTGAAAGGTCTCTAGATGAATGCCCACACTTACCTTTGAAGCGAGGTCATGATGAGCATCAACAGCATCTTGGGGATTGAGGTGGGAGTCTTTCATAAACCAACGAGGCTCATAAGCACCAATGGGAATAAAAGATAGATCGGGTGAACCGAGCTTATCGCGAATCATTTTGAAGAATTTTCCGTAGCCGGTATCTCCAGCAAAATAAATACTTCGGCTTTGACTCTTAAAAACAAAACCACCCCACAAAGACTCGAAACGATCAAAGAGCCCACGTGCACTCCAATGCTGGGCAGGAACGAAGGTAAAGCTAATATCCTTTACTTGATACTCTTGCCACCAATCGAGCTCCACCCAATTGCTAATATTGGCTTCATTGAGAATATGATGATTCTTTAGACCCATCAAAATGATGGGATTAAACTTTTCATGTAGGCGCTTTAAAGTAGGTACATCCAGGTGGTCGTAATGGTTGTGACTGATCAGGACCACATCAATGGGTGGTAAATCGTCAAACTTAACCGCAGGTTTTCGCACTCTCTTAGGACCGGCCCAAGAGACAGGAGAACACCTCTCTGAGTAATGGGGGTCCGTTAAGATATTGAGACCTTTGTGCTGAATAAGAATGCTGGCATGATTGAGCACTGTAAACTTCAGTTCATCACCTTCCACTCTTTGAGGGGGAATAATGGTTTGAGTTTCCACTTCCTTTGGCCAGGGCTTACGGTCTACAAAGAAGCGCCACTTCATCAACTGCCAAAAACTCTTATCTGAAAAAGGCTCAATATTATCAAATTTTCCGTCTTTAAATGGGGCCGCAGTCTTCTCTGGTTCAGTTACTCCCACCCGTGCGCTTGAACAGCTCATAAGGAGTAGACAAAGGAGGGATAGGGTCGTTTTATGCATGGAAACTATCTTAATCATTAGCTCTTTAAGCGAGAACTTTTTTCACAGGCCGTCTAAACTCTAAACGGCCAACTTTGAAACACCATCATAATATCAAGTACTTAGAGTGTAAAACGGGTCCAAAACTTTGGCATGAATCTTGGATATTAATACGTGAGAGAAATGAGAACCCCTTAGAGGAAAGAGTTATGGACTATCAAATTGTAAAAGCTAAAAATGTCGCAAGAAAGGCCATGAGAAAGGCCAACAGACAACAAGTGAGTTCACTTGAATTGGCCAAACGCAAGAAGATGGCCATCCGTCAGTATAAGCGCATGACCAAGGCGAGACGCCACAAGCAATTTAAGCTTGATGAAAACTACTCAAAGTACATTGAGTGGGCGATCCTCGGAACGATTGGACTTGCTGTTCTCAGCGTGAGTCACCCTCAGGTAGGAATCCTCGCTATTATTTCGGCCATTCTCATTGTTGCCGCTATTATGGATACTAAAATTAAAGATAATAACAAGAAGGTTAACAAAGAAGCTGAAGAAAGAATGGAGCGCTTGGTTCGCCTTGTAAGTAACGAAAAACAATTTCCAGCTATTGAGGTAGAGCCTGAAGTGAAGAAGCTTGATACCACGAAGAAGAAATTGAGCTTTGAAAACTTTGGTGAAACCATCACTGAATTTCCTTACAAAGGCGTCCAATAAACAACACCTTTTCTTTGCGTCAATATCATAAAGGCCTACTTTTTCTGGTAGGCCCTTAACAAGCCGTCATCTTAGGGACAAACTGAAAAAAACCTTCAGGAGGTCCCATGAAAGCCCTTATTGTTATCACCACCCTACTTTCGTCATCATACCTATTTGCCCAAACCCGAACGTCATTATTACGCTCAATTCGCGATGTCTCCTATCAAGTGGAACAAGAAAGCTATAACACTCAGGCCAGTGAGCGTGAGCTTAGAGAAACCCTCACTCTCTTGCGTCGTGGACTTGATAAGCTCACCAATGGCGGTGGTGGCGACACTTTCCAAGAATGTCGCATCTTTGTCTTCCCTATCCTTGACCGCGTCCTTCCGGCCAATGATGCCCTCAATGAAACTTTAAAATTATGTCGCCCGGTTGTGGCCATTGAAGAGATGAAGTTTCTCTTTGAAAAGTATGACCGCACTCTCCCCGCAAGAGACGCCATCACTCGTGCCACTCGTGTAGCAACAGAAGATCTCCTCGATAAACTTCAGTTACTTGAATTTGCTTTTGAAAAATACGACCGCACTCTTCCTTCTAAAGATGCAGCTGATCGTGCCGTAAGAGGAGTTTCTTCAATTACTCTTACTCGCTCACCTGGACGTATCCTAGGTTGCTTTCAAAGTAGCTTCCCCATCTATGACCGCACTCTGCCTTCAGCAGACGCCATGGATGAAACCATCAACGCCTGTAAGTAGGTATAAGTAGGTACGTGGTACCTTTTGGGACTATGTGCATTAGCTAAAGGAGCTGGTCACACTTCTTGATCCAGCTCTCTTTAAGGCCTTCTTCCATAAAGGAGGCCTCAAAAGAATTCTTCGCCAACTTCACAATATCTTCGCCACTCAAATTGAGAGCTTCGGCCGTCTCAACAAAGTTCTGATTCATGTATCCACCAAAGTAGGCTGGATCATCGGAATTAATCGTGACACAAACACCCTTATCGAGCATGGTCTTAAGGTTATGGTCTTTAAGATCATTCACCACACAAAGTTTGAGATTAGAGAGTGGGCAAACAGTGAGAGGAATTTGTTCTTTAATAATAAGATCCATCAGCTTGTCATCTTCAAGGGCACGCACACCATGATCAATTCGTTCAATTTTTAATAGATCAAGTGCCTGCCAAATATACTCAGCGGGTCCTTCCTCCCCTGCATGAGCAACAGTCAGATAGCCCTGCTTGGTCGCCTCGGTAAAGACGTCTTTGAATTTTTCAGGAGGATGACCAACTTCAGAGGAGTCAAGACCAACTCCAATAATAGAGTCTTTAAAGGGCTTCGCCATTTCTAAAGTTTTAAAGGCCTCCTCTTGAGAGAGGTGGCGAAGAAAGCACATGATGATTTCACTGGTAATGCCGAAATTCTTTTCACCATCTTTTAGGGCCTTTCTAATCCCCTCAAAGGCGACTTCAAAAGAAACGCCGCGATCTGTGTGCGTTTGGGGATCAAAGAAAATCTCCGTATGAACCACATGATCTTCTTGGCACCTCTTAAGATAGGCCATGGTCATATCGTAGAAGTCTTCTTCTTTTAAAAGAACAGAAGCCCCTGCATAGTAGATATCAAGAAAGGATTGCAGGTTATGAAAGTTATAGGCTTGGCGAACTTCCTCAACACTCTTGTAGGGAATCTCAACCTTATTACGTTCAGCAATTTCAAACATCAGCTCAGGCTCAAAGGAGCCTTCAATGTGAAGGTGCAGCTCAGCCTTTGGGATTTTCTTTATCAATTCATTAATATTCATACATTTTCCTTTGTTAGGTACGTGGTACTTTTTCAGAACATGCGTCATTCTAAATGACGCGAGTTCTGAAAAAGTACCACGTACCTTATAGCGAATAAGGTTTGAGGGTCAGATGCTGATGAGGTCTACGCTTCACCATTTCAAGATCCAAAAATTGTGGTCTATATTTTCCAGCGAGAAAGAGGTCGACTTGGTCGGCATAGTAAGGACTATTGAAATGCCCCACATTTCCTGTCGGTAAAATCCCAAGAGATTTTTCTGGTTCTTTATAGTCAATCAGACGACGAACACTTGCCCCTAACTTCACATTAAAAGAGTCTTCATAGCGGGCAGTGCCCATATTATCCACTTGGAAGTAGCCTCCCCCTGCAGGAAATGGTCCCACGTTAAAAATCATATCCAAAGGTTTTACTTTACCAAGGGGATGGCTAAAGGTGACCGTATGCAAATTACCCCACTGCCACTTTTGAAAGTCTTGACCAAGCCTCTCTTTAAGACGGAAAATGGCGACTCTAAAAGAGTCATTAATCATATCCTTGCGCGTTTCCTTATTGTCTGTTTTGACATTATCCCAAAGAACAGAGTCTTTATCGTAGATGAAGTTCTTAAAGAAGTTCCAAAAGTCTGCGACTTTGTTGTAGGCGACGTAGCGCTCTTCACCTAGCTCATCGTATAGGGCTTTCCTTCCAAGGTAATGAGTCCACATATGATAGAGGGCACTGCCAAAGCTTTTGGTGTCACTGGACCCATCCCAACTTTGAAATTGGGCAAGGATGGCCTTCTCCTCACTGCTTTTGGCCTCAACTTCACTAAGGAGCAGGTCTTTCATTTTAGAGCCCGTCACCACAAATTGATCATTTTGAATTTTCTTAAGATCTTCTAGGCTCCACTTTTCCTTTTCTTTAAGAAGGTCATAAATGCGCTCAAATCTTTCAGAGGGCTGCCAATAACCATCTAGAGGCAGTGGCCCATTGTACTGAGGACGGTAGTTGGCCGTGACAATCACACCATCTTCAGGGTTGACCATGCCAGGGTGCTCATCGATACGATAGTAGCGTTCATAATCATGGCGACCACTCCAGCCTTCAAGAATTTGGTTACCTCTAAAGCCACGGCGTACGGGAATTTTTCCCATCACTCGCCAAGCAATATTTCCTTCCTTATCCACCCAGCTGACATTGAGACCAGGAGTCG
>JAUIBX010000306.1 GCA_030427595.1 Bacteriovoracia bacterium
CCATGAGTCCATCGAGGTGCTCATTGATACTATTCCCATTATGGGAGACGAATTTTTCAAGCTCCGCTTTGTTGTTAATTTTATATTCCATTTTTGCCTCTGTTTTAGGGCCAGGCCTGCTCGAGCTCTTCAACATGTGTTCTAGGTTCGGGACCTAAAACCTCTGGAAAATAGAGCACTTCTTTATAGCCAGTTGTCGACATCCCTTTTATCGCATTTTCTCTTTCTTTCATAGATTTGCGCAGCTCGACGAGGCCTGTTTGGGATTCATTTGGTTGCCAAGCGTTAAGAAAAGGGGTGAGGGATTTATTTACAACGAGGTAGGAGTCAGAATGCATAAAGTTTTGAGCCCCAGCTTGTAGACCTGAAGCCTCATTGGTTTTTTGCTGATCGACACTTGTGACGAGAAACCAATTGGACTCTGCGGGCTGTTTGAGATGCTCCTGGAAGGCGAGGGCGTCAAGAAAGGCTTGGCGGTTACGATAGAGGCCACTGACAGCGTCAATGAACTCATCAACAAAGTCTTCTCCTGTTACCTTTTCAAGGTATTTGAGCAGTTTTTTAACGCCAGACTGAACGATGAGAGAAAGAAGCCCCGGCTTGGTTTTTTCTCCATCGTAAGTGAATTTCTTCCCGAGATATTTAAAAATATCCACAAAAGATTGGTCAAAAAAGTGGTGGATCTTTTGAGTAGATTCCAAGAAATCGATAAAGTGCTTTCCGGGTGGAGTATCAAGAACCACGCAGTCGAAATGACCAGTACTTAATTGGTACTGAACTTCAATAATGGCCATAATCTCATTCATTCCGCCATAAGGTCGGGTGAGAATGGAGATGATGGGGTTATCTAAGCTTCCTTCATCGTTAGAAAGTTTGGCAATCCTTTGAAGGGTTGCTTTAGGACTCATCAGTAGCGCAGATATATTTTCTGAGCCTTCACCAAGTGTCTGCTTATCAAGAGTAACTACTTGGCCTTGTTCCTCTTCTTTTAGACCTAGGATTTGTTTTAGCCTCTTGGCCGGGTCTATAGTGACAAGAAGAACCTTTTTACCATCTCTCGCTAGGTTTAAAGCACGGCTAGTAGCAAGAGTGGTTTTACCAACACCCCCTGTGCCACAAAATAATTCTATGCGCTTTCCAGCGATCATGGTTTTGCCCCCTCTTTATTTAACTGGATTGAGAGGTCTTTAATCACACTGGCCGCAGTTGTGTGAGCAAGGTGAGGCATAAGGTACCAATTTTCGCTTTCAGGCAGTTCTTCTATAAGGCTTCCTTCTAGATTAACCTTCTTCTGTAAGAACTCTGGGAGCTCTTCATTATTGATGCCTTCTAATGAGGGAGAGAGGGGAAGCACATCATTGAGAACGTGATGAACCTCTTCAATATCTCTTTCTTTAAGTTCTTTGACTAGATCATGGGCCTCTTGAAGGGCCATCTGAGTGGGAAGTGAAGTAACTACAACCTTCATCATATCTTTATCAAAGATAAAGCGCTCCATGCGGTGGATGTCTTCAACGATGAGGCCACTTTTAAACATTTCTTTAAAGTTTCGCGGGCTCTCAAACATAGTGAGTGCATGGCCTGAGCTGGGTGAATCTAAAACAATCGTAAGATCATCGTTTTCCTCTAAGAGGTTGATGATGTGGCCTAAGAGGATCATATGACCAAGACCAGGTAGCATATTGAAGAGGGACTTAAAAAAAGGCGTTTTTAAAATCCAACCAGCAATGGTTTCAGAGCCTAATTTCTTAGCAATATATTCTTTAGCTGAGTTTTCAAGGGATAGAGTAAAGTTGGGTAAAGCTAGGTTCTTGGCCAGAGTTTGATTGAGAGGTTGATCAAAGCAATTGTAGAGAACTTTCGTGCCTTGTGACTCTAAGCTCTTAGTAATGGCCATCGCCAGAGTTGTTTTTCCGACTCCACCTTTACCTGTAACTATAATTAAGCGGGGCTTTCTTTTAGAAAGAATAAAAGGCAGTGATGAGCAATTTGTAGTAGCGACCTTCAACTTCTGGACCTATCTCTTGCTTAACGTCGAAAGGGTTATGATATTGACCCAATAGTCCTACCGTGACTTCATCGTTAAGTCTAAGGTCTCCACCAATACCCAAGTGGTATCCAAAAGCTACTTTAGTCTCAGACTCACGTAGTTGGCCATTAACTTCTCGCTTAACTCTTGGCGCGTAGAAGCCAAATCCACCTACTGCGTAGGGAGAAAAAGCATCAATTTGATAAAACTTTGATTTGATCCCAAGGTTCAACGAGGAAAGTTGGGTATAGGTATTTGCGAAAGAGTGCTTTGAGTGGTGAAAGTTGACCAACAGGTCAAAAGAGTAACTCGCCGAATAGTTATAGAGAAGATCCCAAGTGATTTGATCTTCCCCTGTGTCTTGAAAGTCACCAGCGATAAAGGTTTGGCCAATACCAACCCCAAGAGAGTGCTTACGAACTCCTGATGGGATTCTTGCTTGGGCCGTAACCTTTTTAACCTCGTCCTTAACCTTTTCGGCTTTGTCTTTCGAGGTCAATTTTTGGATAGCAGACTTCCCAAAAACAGAAGTGCCAGTGATCATAAAAACCACTGGCACAACAATACTTAAAAACTTAATTTTTTTAGTGTTCATTGAGTCTCTCTGATGAAACTTCTACTACTTAAATTTTAGTTTAAAGTAGAGGGAGTTTCAACAGAAGGAGTAGTGAACTCTTTGTTAGTGTTCATGAAAGTGTTGAACTCTTCAGTAGCAGGCTTTTCTTCTACTACAGGAGCTTCGATACCTTCTAGGTTACGGATGTAACCAGTGAAAGTTCCTTCAGTTGAACGGATAACACGCTTAAGAAGCTCAGTGTCTCCAGCTTTAGTTGATTTCTTCTCTTGATCGAAAAGAAGCTGAATCTGAGTTGTGTAAGTGATGTCATTCTTAGTTTTGTTGTCGATGACTTGGATTTCATGCCCTTCACGGATGATTTGAGCAATTTCTTCCAATGTTACGTAACAACTTTGATGAGTGTCATAAAGTTTACGGTTTTGGTAGCGCTTGATGATTCTTACGT
>JAUIBX010000307.1 GCA_030427595.1 Bacteriovoracia bacterium
GAAATTGATTCCCACCAAGTGAACATCATGGCCTTGCTTCTTAAGGAGGTAAGCGCCAACCACCGAATCTAGTGATCCAGAAAAACCCATGAGAATTTTAAGTTTATTGGTTTTCGCTACCAAGAAAGCCCCTTCTTTTTCTCTATTATATCGGTACTTTAGAGAGAATTCACCCTGAGCGAGACGGCAACTTTTGCCCCGCACAATTTCCGCGATTCTGTCTTTAAAATGCTTTAATAACATCCGACAAGGAAATTATGGAATCACCTCAAGCAAACCGAGCTGAGATCTTACTTTTTGAGCAAAAGGGTCCAAGGGAGACTACAGGGCTCTCTGCGCTTAAGAACTTCTTGTCCTTTCTCAAAATGCAAAAGGCCGCTCAACCATTGCGTTTCTCCTTCACCGATAGTGAAGGATCATTGATTCCTGCCCTCAGTTTAAAGGATAATATCTCCCTAGATTCCATCCCTTCAACTGTCAGTGCCACTAAGAAATTCACTCTTGAAGACTATCTTGAAAGACTTGATAACCCCTTCCTGGTTAAGCTCTACCATCGCATTGAGCTCTTGGAAGACCTGCCCTATCAAGTAGATGGCCAAACAAGAAAAACAGCGGCCCTGGTTAAAGGTCTCCTACAAAAAGCTGACTTTCTCTTTCTCGATCGTCCTGAGCAATACCTTGATCAAGAGTCTCTTAAGATTTTTAGAAAGGCCCTTCTTCACAGCCTCAAAAAAAATAAGCAAACTCTCCTTCTTACAAGTGAGCGTCCGCAATTTTGGTCCCCTTACATCACCAAGACTGTCAGTCAGAAACGCTGCCAGGAGACAGGAAAGCTGGAGATCATTTGTGAAGATCGCGTCGCAAAATATAGTGAGTACCCTCCACGCCCAGGTGTAGAGGAGAATCAAGGCGGCGTCCTCGTTTTTAACCACCCAGGTCAAGAACTGCTCATTCCCAAGGGCACCAGAAAAAAAGCTGCATAGACCCATCATTAATGATTCTCAATAGTTGACAATAAATAGCGGCCAACTGGATAATTGTCTTATACCTTCATTAATTTAGGCTTCCCAGCTACAGAAAGGAATCTGTAGAAGCCACGAATTAAGAGGGGAAACAACGACAAAACACCACAGGACACATCACTCTATGAGCAAATCAAAAACGAAGAAACTCAATTTTATCGACGTCTTCGCCGGTGCCGGCGGCCTCTCTTGTGGCATGGAAATGGCCGGCATGAAGTGCTTACTTGGTGTTGATTATGACAAGCATGCTATGGAAACCTTTGCTCGCAATCATAAACATGCTGAAGTTTACTGCGGTGATATCCGCAAACTCACGAAAAGAAAACTCGACGAGCTTCTTAAAGAGCAAACGGTTCATGCTGTCGTCGGTGGTCCTCCTTGCCAAGGATTCTCTACCGTAGGTCTGGGTAATCCAGAAGATGAAAGAAATGGTCTCTTTCTTGAATTTGTTCGCATCGTTCGCCTCACTCGTCCCTACTTTGTGGTCATGGAAAATGTCACCGGTTTAGTGGCCAAGAAAAATGAAAAGACCCTAAAGAATATCTTCGCTCGCTTTCATCGTCTTGGATACAACCTCGATGTCAAAGTGATGAGTGCCCATAACTATGGCGTGCCCGAAAAGCGCCGTCGTACCATTATCATCGGCACTCGCATAAATGACCGTCCTGAGTATCCGGAATTCAGCCATGGCGATCCTGGAGAGAAGGCCAAGAAGCCCACAGTAACTGTTGGCGATATCCTGTTTGATCTCAAAACCAAAAAGGGTGAGCTTCTCAACCATGAGATTGACAGCGCTCAAGTCAAAAATAAGCTTGATGGTAAACGTTTGGCGAAAATCCCCGAAGGTAAAGGTATTCGCTACGAGAGAGATGAGCTGGCCTACCTCCCTAAGAGCTTACGCTTAGATGTGGATTGGAAGAGCATTCCTGAAAACCGCTTTCGTCAGGCCAAGTATCAAAGGCTTGATCGCAAGAGCCCAGCTCCCACCATCATGACTCACAGACATAGTTATTTTCACCCAACAGAGAATCGTTACCTTACCGCCAGAGAAGCCGCGGCCATTCAGAGCTTTCCAAATAACTTTGAGTTCATGGGCCCCCTGTCTGCTCAATGGCGCCAAATTGGTAACGCTGTACCTCCCCTTCTTGGCAAGGCCATTGGCAAAGCTTTGGTGAAACTTCATAAAGATGCGCGCGTTGAAGATCTCGATTTCAAAAAGAGAACCAGACCTAATCAAAATGCCATTCAGTACCAAAGAGGTAAGGCCTTCGTTTATCGCCCTGAGCGCACGGCCCAAGTCAGCTAAGGTTTTCTATTATGCGTGGAACATTCTTTGTTCAAGGAATTGAAATCGTTCTCAATGTAGAGGGCGAAAAGTGGCACCAAGGAGACCAGCTCAAAACGGACTTCTCTCTTAAGGCCCATAATGAAGGTGTTGATCTTAGCTCATGGTCATTGGCCCTGACTAAGGCCGATCAAAGAAAAGTGAAGAAGAAGGACCCCAAGGCCTTTGAAATCATCGAAGAGCATCCTCTTAAAGACATCAGCACTTCTGGTGACAGTGTTTCTCAAAACTTTTCATTGGCGACCAACTGCCTGATCAGTGACGGCACCTGGACCCTTGCCCTACTTATAGGACCGCAAGATGAGCCCTATAACTGTGGTCTTTTAAACCTTACGGTTGAACCCTGGGCCGCTATTTCCGGCCTTTTACAACTCTTTGAAAATTTTCATCGTTTTAAGATGAAGTCCCTAAAAAATAAGAAGGATAAGTTAGAGGCCAAAATGCTGGCCCCAGGTTCAAAGGAATTAGGAGCTATCGAAGGCCTTGATCTTCTCTTTGAGCGCCTAGAAAATGGCCTGCGGACAACCTTTACTTTTAAGGTCAAGAAGCTGGCCTATGGAGCTGAAGGTGTGAAGGCCAAGGCGGAGAAAGTCGTCATCAAAAAAGATTTTACCGGTAAAGAGCTGTTTTCTTTTGGGGATGCTCTCAATCAAGATCATATCCTCAAAACCTTT
>JAUIBX010000308.1 GCA_030427595.1 Bacteriovoracia bacterium
CAAACAATACAGCCTGGATCAATCCATACTTTACTTACATTAAAGTTCTCTTGAGCAGCATCCCCTGCACCACCTGCAGCAGCGAAGTCACCTGCAAACTCAGGGTTAGTCGCCAACTTAATAGTCTTTGAGCTCTCTGGTAGCGGGTCGGCAATAAATGTTCGTGTTACTGTTTGATAGAGAGGCTTACCGGCGGGAGCTGGTAGCTCTTCTTCAAAAGTCTTAACTGTTTCAGTGGCATTCTTGATAAGCTCAAGAAATTTAGGTCCACGGTAAGAGAAAACCTGAGTCAAACTATCACTGCTTGAGATAACTTCAACCTCAATCGTAGCGTTGGCAAGACCATTCGCCTCGAGAAGCTTCTTCATTCCCACACCAAGATAAACATCGCGAGCAAAATCAGATGAAGCCGCTTGGAATTCCTTACTCACTTCAACCTGGGTTGGAGTACCAAAAGGATTGTAGAGACGAACTTTCACTTTATCGAACTTTCCTGGCTCACGGGCACTATTCCAAGAAAAGGAAAAAGCAAAACCATGATCGCCAAATTCTGATTTAAGGACTTCTAAACGTGGGCGTGCAAAGAGAAAGTGGAAACCACCTGAAAGTAAACTGACCACACCAACGGTGATAACGAGACCGATGGCCAAGATCGCAGCAATACCCATAGCAATCAATGTTGTATTCACAAAAGCTCCCCGCTATTAATGCTTGATTATTTTACCCTTATAGTTATAGAGGATGTGCCCTCTTTCGCCAAGTATTTCAAGATGTTAAAGCCTATTTTAGGTCTATACTTCGTGGAGGTCTAACAGAATGTCAGCGTGCATTATTTGTCTAGCTCTTAGGCCAAGAAAGCTGAAATCTCTAATCAGTTAAACTGACGACCACCTTTAAAAGCCCATTCCGACCGACCTTGGTTGCATTATAGGCTGGACCACCGAGCCCCAGAAGAAGCTCTTGATCATCATAGACCCAGCAAAGCTTTCCCTCGAAATTAGGCCTCTCTAAAAACTGCCCTTGGCAAAACCTTCTGGCGTCTTCTGCCTTTAGAAAAACTTTGGAAATATCCCAAAACTCATCAGGTCTTTTCAAGTCGTCATAACTAAGCGAGTCAATAGGAAGCTTCTTGGCATCTTTGGCCTGAAACTCACCCCAGCCTTCTCTTGTAAGCTGAGTCAAGTGGCCTTCCTTACCTAAGACACGCGCAAGATCACACCATAAGCCTCTTATATAGGTTCCACTACTGACCTCACAGTGAAACTCATATTCAAACTTTTCTTCACTATGAATGGCACTCACATCAAAAAAATGGAGATACCTTAAAACTGCAGGCTTATCGACAAAAACACCTTGGCGCGCCCACTCATACAACGGCTTCCCTTCGTGCTTAACAGCACTAAAGTATGGGGGCCTTTGAGGATACTCGCCAAGAAAGGCCAGACAGGCATTCTGAACGGCTGCCATTGTAGGCCAATTCTCACTATCACTTTTTTTTAATAACTCACCTTGCTCGTCACCTGTATCAGTAGAGTAGGCCAAAGTACCTATACCACGATACTTCTTAGTCATTTCCTTTTGAAAGTACTCCATGAGTTTAAGGGCCTTTCCAGTTCCCACCAACAAAATCCCCTCTGCAAAGGGGTCTAGAGTACCAAAATGGCCTATCTTAAGTTTTCTTCTACCTCTTCCCTTACCCAAAAGTTTGAAGAGTGGCCTTTTAAGGTCACGAATAATGTCGTAGCTACTTGGCCCCTTTGGTTTAAAAACGGGGAGAATCCACGGGGAGTTATCAAAAGGAAGTTCTTTATTACTTTGAATAGGAGAATGAGGGCTGGATTCAGTCACCTTTTTTTCCGACAAGGCTGCGGCTTAAAAAGATTTACCGTTTTTGGCCTCAGCACCTAAAAGTGAAGCAATATGCTGCTCACTTTCAAATTGTTGGTCATAGGTAATTTTAATTTCGGGTGTATGACGAACTTTTAAAACAGAGGCCAAAGAGCTTCTCAATTTACTCTCGGCCGCTTGCAAGGCACTTGAAATGCCTTCTTTCTTTTCAGGATCAAAAGTGTCCCAGTAGACAGTGGCGACACTGTAATCATTAGTAAGTTCAACCTTAGTAAGACTAGCAAATTGCAAACGAGTATCATTTAAATCCTGTCTAAGGATCAGATTCAATTCATTTAGAATCCGATCCTCAAACTTTGCTTTTTTAATACCTTTTTCTGCTTTTGCCATAATTACAAATGATTTTCAGTTACATCGGCGCCACTTTTTTGGGCATCCATCTTAGTTACATCTTCTAGTGAGCGGCGTTTCTCTTCCATAATGTAGGCCTCAAAAATATCCCCAACTTTAACGTCATTGAAGCCCTCAAGACCAACACCACATTCATAACCACTCTTAACCTCTTTAACGTCGTCTTTGAAACGTTTGAGGCTCGACATTTTACCATCAAATATAATTTTCCCATCTCTAAGAAGGCGCACTTGGCAGCCGACCTGGATGGAGCCGTCAATGACCACTGAACCAGCGATTGTACCAATCTTAGGCACAACAAAGGTCTCTTTGACCTCGGCACGACCGATGTATTTTTCCACGAATTCAGGATCAAGCATACCCTCTAGGGCCATTTTTACATCATCGATCAGTTGATAAATGATGGAGTAAGTTCGGACCTCAATTCCCTTTTCTTCCGCTAACTTACGGGCCGATGTAGCTGGCCGCATATTAAAACCGATAATAATAGCACTCGAAGCATCCGCCAGTTGGACGTCAGAGTCACTGATGGGTCCAACCCCACCGCCCATAACTCTCACTTCAACCTCACTATTGCTCAAGGTCTCAAGAGAGGTCTTAATCGCCTCAAAACTCCCCTGAACATCGGCACGAGCAATAATATTGAGAGTTTTAGTCTCGGCATTATCCCCCACGGCCTGACTGAAGAAGTCTTCAAGACTGACAGTAGTCTTCTTAGGCATACTTTCAAGCTTCTTACGTTCATCTACACGATTTTGAACGATTTTCTTAGCTTCCCTTT
>JAUIBX010000309.1 GCA_030427595.1 Bacteriovoracia bacterium
TTAAATGAAAGATCCTCCTCGTTGAGGCCATGGCCCTTTGGTAGAGGTCAAAAGTGGCACCAAGACTAGTAAGAGGCCAAAGAAGTCTTTGAGTCATAAAGACCAAAACGCTATAAGACCCTACTGCAAGCGCACCAGTTGTGGTGTAGTAACCGCCAAGAACAAGGGTGAAGAGAAAACCCATGAGGATCACCATACGGATCAAAGGGCTAAAAGACGAAGAGACCACAATCGCTTTTTGATTGGCCTCTTGATAATCAAGGCTTTGTTTTTCTAATCGATGCCACTCATGCTCTTCAGCGGTATAACTCTTAATGGTCGCCATGCCTTGGATATTATTATTGAGAAGACCACTAAGAAATCCGGCCTGATCCCTTACGGCCTTGTAGCGCGGTTCAATTTTCTTTTGATAATAGAATGAGCCCAGAAGAATGAGCGGAACTGGCACAAAAGCGAAGAGAGCAACCATCGGATTTAGAGAAAAGAAAATTCCACCAATGACGATGATAGTTGTCCCCACTTGAAGGATGGAGTTAGCCCCTCCATCGAGAAAGCGCTCCAGTTGATTAACGTCATCATTAAGGACACTGATGAGGTTACCAGTACTCTTATCTTCAAAATAGGAAAGTTCTAGGTCTTGAAGGTGACGATAGCCATCCATTCGCAAACTGTGTTGAATTTTCTGAGCGATGCCGCGCCAGCGCACTTGAAAGAGGTATTCAAAGAGACTCTCTAGCGCCCAGATAAGAAAAGTGAGAAAGGCCAGGACATAGAGCTGATCCATAATGTCTGTTAGGCCCCAAGAGGCCAAAAGAGAATCCTCTTTCTTGACGACCACATCAACGGCCGCACCAATGAGGAGCGGCGGTGCAAGGTCAAAGATTTTATTGAGGATAGAGAAAGAAGCCGCAATTTTCACATCACCATGAAGATGAGTGGCATAGCTCCAAAGTCTTCTTAAATCAGAGAAAGAGTTCTTCATAAAATTTATTCCTTTATTAGGCGATAAATTAGCGAAGAAACTTTGACCTGCATAGCGCTAGGGCCAAAAACGCAAGGCATCAAAAGCTAGCCAAGAACCTTTTTGATCTTCTCTAGAAATTGAGCGTACTTAAAGGGCTTAACAATCATTTCACTGACTCTATTTTCCACTGCAAAGTGGACATCTTCATTAGTGAGACTACCAGAGAGTAAAACAATTTTTAGTTTCTGATACTTAAAAGAACTTCTAAGTTGGGAAATAAATTCAAGACCACTTCTCGTGGGCAGGTTCTTATCCACAATAATCAGGTCAAATTCATCATTTTCTAACTTGAAGTTCCCCTGAATAGTGTCCCCTGCCGTAACCAAGGTCACTCCTTTTAAGCCAAGCTTAATAAAGACACTTATCAGATCACAAATCTTTGAGTCATCATCAATAAGGAGGATTTTCTTAGAGGAACTCATTAACCTTCCTCTCCTTGAGAAAAAGTTTTATCGAGAAGCTCTAAAAACTGCTCCCTCTTAAAAGGCTTAACGAGCATACCTGAAAGTTTTAAGTCATCTTTATCCCTTTGATAATCTTCCATGCCTTTTTCACTAGAGACATAGAAGACGGGAATATGATGCCCCTTATCTCTTAGGGCCTTAACAAAGTTTTGGCCATTGAGCTTTGGCATATTAAGGTCCGTTAAAACCACATCGGCCTCAAAGCGCTCCATAACTTCAAGGGCCTCCTCGCCACCAGTTGAGCCAATAAAGATATAGGGAGAATTTTCTAGAAACATATGACAAAGATTTAAGATAGTGGTGTCATTATCGACAACCAATACCTTCTTACCGCGCACATCATTAATTTTAGAGAGAATTTCATCATTGGCCGTGTAACTGCTCACTTCAATCGCTGGAAGACTCATGCGAAAGTGTGCGCCATGGTCACTTTCAAGATACTCCAAGCTGCCTTGGTGATCCTCGGCAATTTTTCGACACAGAGAGAGACCAAGGCCTGTCCCCTCTCCCATCGCCTTGGTGGTAAAGAAGGTATCAAAGATTTTTGCGCGAATATCTTCATCTACTCCAGAACCATTGTCTGTGACATCAAAGGCCAACCCTTTTTGACCTGAGATTTTTGAAAGCTTCAACTCCACCAAACCATCTGGTCCCTTGGCCTTCACACTATCGAGGGCATTTTGCAGGAGATTAATAAGCACTTGTTCTAGGCGAACTTTGTGCCCTAAGGCTACCATGGTCACTTCCGGTAACTCAACTTTGAGTTGAACACCATACTCATCATAGGAGGACTCAACCAGCTTTAACGTATTTTGCACCACTTCTTTAAGGTCAATATATTGCTTCTTTTCTTGTTGTTCTTTATGGAGAAAGCCTTTGAGGCCTTGGATAATGACATTAATGCGGTCTAACGCCTCAATCACATTTTCGGAACACCTTGAAAGGTTTTCCCTTTCCCCTTTAAGGTCTTCACTTTCTAGACTAAAACCAAGAATTTCCATATTGCCACTAGCGACAGTTAAAGGATTGTTAATTTCGTGGGAGATTCCTGCTGTGAGTTCACCAATGGCCTTCACTTTATCGGCCTGAACCACTTCTTCATGACCTTCTCTTAACTGTTCAAGTTGCTCTCTATATTTATCATGGAGAGAACGCTCGACACTCAAATCATTACCAAAAATAAGAAAGGACTTTCCTTCTTCAACAGAGGCCACCCTAAAAACAAAAGTGAATGCCTGATTATTAAAGTTAAAAGTAATTTCTGAACTTACAGCAGAGCTCTTTTCCTTGGCGTCTTTAATAAGGTCCTTCCACCACTTATCCTCCATAGGTAGGAGCTCAATAAGACTTTGGCCCTTAATTTTACGTGGGGGCAACTGCAGCATGGTCGACCACAAGGGATTGAAGTACTGGATGATCAACTTACTATCCACTAATAATGTGGGTGAAAAGGATTGATCAAAGAGAGTGGCCAAATTTTCGGGCGTCAAAGAGTCCATAAGGTAAGCCTACTTTATAAAGTGAAAGTATTGCGCTTCCAAGGCATCA
>JAUIBX010000071.1 GCA_030427595.1 Bacteriovoracia bacterium
ATCTGCCAAAACAAGTTTCACCATGGCCTCAACAACCGGTATGGCCCGTGGAATGATACAGGGATCATGACGACCTTCTTTTGCCTTATCTCCAATCGTTGTTGTTGGTTTAAAGGTCACATTTAGAAGGATCGGCTCACCATTAGAAATCCCACCTTCAATTCCACCAAAATTCTCGCGACTTTGAGAAACGACACTCCCATCAAGGTTGGCCATTTCTTCACCTAAACCGAAACTAAAGGAAACGACTGCTCCAATTGATAAAATGGCCTTGGCAAGGTCGGCTTTTAACTTATCAAATGCTGGTTCCCCCAATCCCTTAGGGACACCACGAGCAATAATGCGTACTTGACCCCCACGGGATTCACCATTTTTTTTCAAGTCTAAAAGGTAATCACGTATCTCAGTAGTCTTACTGGTATCAGGAAAGTGGTAGGGGGAGAAGTCTTGATCCAAATCTTTTGGCATTTCCGTATACTCAAAAGGACCAAGCTTAGTAATGAAACCCTTTACTTTCACCTGTGGCATCATTAAACCAGCGAAATATCCCCCAATCACTCGTGCTATTGTTTCTCTTCCCGATGAACGCCCACCACCTCGGTGATCTCGGATGCCATACTTGTCCATTGTAGTTTCATCTGCATGACCAGGGCGAGCTTCTGTTTTAAGCTTGTCGTAATCCTTACTACGCTGATTGGTATTTCTAATCAGAACCGCAATAGGAGTTCCCAAAGTTTTGCCCTCGAAAACTCCCGAGAGAATTTCTGGCTGGTCCGCCTCTTTGCGGGCAGTTGTCCCAGCAACTTGACCAGGTGCTCTCCTCTTAAGCTCAGAGGCGAGATCTTCTAGGGAGAAGTCTAAACCGGGCATCACTCCATCTACCACAACACCAATTCCTGGTCCGTGAGACTCACCAAAAGATGTGATGGAGAGCATTTTTCCAAAGGAATTTCCGCGCACGACCCTTCTCCTTTAAATTCTTGATCAGGCATTTGCCTAAGGCCCCAACCCTTTGTAGTTTAGGGTCAGATGTATTTCATCTGTAGAGTATAGCAAAGGCAAAAGAGGGAATCTAATGGCTTTGAGTTTGAGTGACTATTCGGCCCTGAAGGAAATTCAATCACTTGATAATATGATCAAGAAGCACCTAGATGCCATATCTAGTGAAGAGTCACGAAAAGACAATGTACTTAACTTGCGCGCAAAGCGAGAGACTGAAAAGGTTGGTTTTCAGGAGAAAACCAAAGAAAACGGCGCGTTAATTTCTTGCTTAGAAAAAGAACTCTTTGACTGGGAAAAGAAGCGCAGACAGGCGGAGCTCAATCAAGAGCGCGCTAGCGACCAAAAACAAGCTGAAGCCCTAGAAAAAGAAATCAATCAAATCACTCCACGCTGTGAAGAGTTAGAGGAAAAAGTTCTCAACCTATTAGAAGAAAATGAATGTCTTGATACCCAAGTGGCCGAGTGTGATGAATTTCTTAAAGGCTCCCTCAAAACTCTAGAGCAAATAGACAAAGAAATTACGGAAGAGACTCAAGTTGAACGCCAACAAATTTCAAATTACGAAGAGAGAATAACGGCCCTCCTAGAGTCGATTCCTCAAGAACTAAGAAATGCCTTTAAGTTGGCGCGAGAGAAACACCGTTTCAATATGCCTCTTGCAAGAATTGTAAACAGGAGTTGTGAAAAATGCCGCTTTCAAGTGGATTCACAAACTCTAAGTCTGATCGATCAAGCTAAGACAATCTCTCACTGCGATCAATGCCAAAGGCTTCTCATTCCGTTTGATGCCTAGGCCTTAAGAGCTTCTTCTTTTGTTGTCTTACGTGAAACCTTTCCTCTTCCAAGCCTTTCTTTCAAGATAATAAGTCTCCCCTTAATTCTTTCGAAAACGAGGTAATTACAAGGAATAAAGAAAAGAGTTACCAAAGAGGCAAAGAAAAGCCCCCAAGCAAAACTTAGGGCCATTGGTTGAATAAAGGGATCACTATCCGTATTGGCACCAAAGGAAAGAATCTTGGACACGGTTGGGTGAGCAATAGGTATCAATCCTGCGACTGTTGTTACGGTTGTAAGAATAACGGCACGAAATCTTCCTTTAGAGGCTTCGAAGACGGCCTTGGCAATATCATCTCCGTATTCCTTTCTTTTTTCATTGATAAAAGTCACAAGAACAATGGAGTCATTCACAACAACCCCAATCAACGCCACAACCCCCATTAAGGCCATAAAGCCAAGAGCTTGACCTGCAAGCTTAAAAGTCCAAATGACACCGATTAGTCCGAGAGGAATCGCCGCCATGACAACGATGGGATGCATAAGTGAATTAAACATTACAACTAAAATAATAAAGATCGCTCCTAGTGCCATCACACCAGACTTAAGAAGCCTTACCATAGATTCTTTAGTGTCCTCATTCTCTCCCCCAAACTTGAAATCTACATTGGGAAGAGTGCTTAAAACCTCTTTAACTTTCGGAGAGAAAGTTTGGGCCACCTTTACTGGTGTAGTCACTTTCTTATCAATATCTGAAGTTACAGAAATAATTCGTTTTCTATTAAGGCGACGAATGACAAAAGCTCCCGGTTGTTTTTCAAGCTTAACAACTCTTTTGAGGGGGATACGCCTTCCCTGAGTATTCACCAAGTGAAGAAGCATAAGGCTTTCCACTTTGGAGCGCGATTGATCATCAAAGAAGAGCTTTACTTCAATATCCTCTTCTGACTCTCTAATTTCAGTAACGGAGTCTCCCGAAAGAACTCTCCTTACCTCTAAAGCTATTTGCTGAGTTGAAAGCCCAAGCCTTCTCGCTTCAGCGTCATCCACTTGAATGACGACTTGTTCTTTTCCTTCTTCAAAGTCTATCTCGGGAGCGACAATTCCCTCTTCCTTAGCGAGGGCATCTCTTACGAGAACGGAAGCTTTTTTAAGATCATCAAGAGAGTCACTGGTGAGCTGAATATCAACGGGTTTACCTTTTGGCGGACCACCCTGAACTTTCTTTGTTGTGATGACATAACCAGGTATGAGCTTTTCAGACTTCTCCGTCAAAATATTTAGGAGGTCATCTGTGGAACGCTCCCTCTCCCCAGGGGGAGTGAGGTAAATAATGAGAGAGCCATAATGACTTCCCGTTTTATTGCCATTATCTCCTCTTAAAACTCCAACTTGCGCCTTGATTTGCTCCAATTCTTCTTTTTTGAGCTCGGCCAATGCCATTTTCTCGAGTTTATAGACGGCCTTATCAGTGTCTTCAAGTGGCGTTCCTACTTTTCCTTTGATTTGTAGGAAGACGGTACGAACATCATCTCCGGGGAAAAGTTCAAAATCCATCTTTGTTGCCATAAAGAGGGAGCCAACAAGGATAAAGAAGAAAGATACTAAAATTGCCCATGGAGCTTTTAGGAATTTAGCTAAAATTTTTCCGTAAAAATCAGTAAGAGTATCGTACCAGCGACGTCCCTTCTCTCTTTCACTCAGACGACAAAAATCAGCGAGGTGAGAAGGGAGAATGAAAAAACATTCAAGAAGAGATGCTACAAGACAGATAATAACAACGGCAGGGACAGGCCAGAGAAACTTGCCCATAATTCCCCCCATAAAGAAGAGGGAGCCAAAGGCCACCATTGTTGTTGCAATGGTCGCGGTAACTGGCTTAATTGTTTGCCAAGCCGCCTTTCTGGCGGCTTCATGAGGAGGAAGCCCGGCCTCAAGCTGTTGATAATAATATTCCGCTACAATAATGGAGTCATCTACCAGCATACCAAGGACGAGAATGAGAGCGAACATAGAGATTAAGTTTACAGAAATCCCCATCATATCCATGATCAAAAAGGCGACCATAAAAGCAATGGGAGCTCCCATAGAAGTAATAAATGAAGTCCTTCCGTTAAGGAAAAGGAGGAGGGTCACAAAGACAAGGATCATGCCAACGATTCCATTGTCTTTTAAAATATTGAGACGCCTTTTTACGTAATAGGAAAGATCATCAGTGTAACGAAAACTCACCCCAGGAAAAGCATCATTCTCAAAGAACTTGGTTGTTACGGTCTTAACCTTTTCCGTGGTTTCTAAAATATCCGCAGACTCACGAGCTTTAACATCAAGAAAAATAGCTTGCTCACCATTTGAGCGCTGGAGAATGCCACTTTCAGAAGGCCCCCTCATCACTTCGGCAACGTCTTTAACAAGAACCTTTCTACCGGAGGTATTCGATACAACCACGACGTTTTGAATATCTTCCAAGCTTTCAAATTCTGCGACGGTTCGCACGATGATATCGCCATCCGGGTCTTCTATTGTCCCACCAGATAAATTGAGATTTCGGCGTTGAACAGCAGAGTAAACCTCCCCTACTGTGACTTCAAATTTATTCATTAACTCTGGATTGAGCTCAATGCGAATTTCATCAATACGGTAACCATCCAGACTAACGAGCGCGATACCATTAATAGCCTCAATTCGATCTCGCAATTTCTTAGAGACTACACGAAGCTTGTCATAGTCCGCCCCAGTGAGCGTAACTTTAAGAATACCTCGTTGTTTATTATCAAGTGAAGTTACTATAGGAACAGTTGCATCATCGGGAAGATCATCTACGGCATCGATCGCATTCTTGGTGTCTTCTAAGACTTCATCAAGATTAGCATCTGGTTCGACCTCAAGATAGATAATGGAGGAACCTTCAGCTGAGAGCGCGTTGAGTTCTTTAATACCGTTTACAGCTTTGATTTCTCTTTCGAGGGGAATCGTCACGAGCTTCTCGACATCTTCTGAAGAAGAACCTGGGTAACCTGTACGCACAAGAATGATATCAAATTCAACGGAAGGGAAAGTTTCTTTTTGAAGGCCATAGAGAGAGATTGCCCCCACGAGCAAAATCATGACAGTCAAAAGATTCACAAGTAGTGATCTTTCGAGAAAAAACTCCATGATCTTTTTCATAGGCTTACCTTAGTGCTGAAAGCTCTTATTTTTGACCCAAGAGAAATCCTCTTAAGTCTCCATAAAGAAAGGCTAAACTATGGATTAGGATTTCACGTTGTGACAAATATTGGACGTGATTAATTTCCGTATTAATCAGGGTTTCCTCTGCCTGAATCAGTTGGTCTAAATCAGCTCTTCCTCGAGCATAGAGACGGTTATATTCCTTGAGAGCGGCTTGAGCCAACTGGAGCCTACGCGTGGAGCTTTTTAAGTTTTCCGAAAGAAGGTTGATCTGATCTTTAATGGATTTTTCAGATTGAAAAACATCGCTCGTTAATTTTTCTAAACGGAGCTTTGTTGTTTGATGATTAACAAGAGCCCTCGTTTTTTCGACCTTTTCTGGCTGACTGCCCAGGGCCCACGTTAAATTTAGACCTAAGCGAACTTCATTATTTGGTCCACCTAAAACCCCATCAGAAAAAGCATTGCTCGTTTGAGTATTAAATTGATTACTGCGCGCGCCCACTTCAAAATTAATCGTAGGGATAAGGGCCTTGTCAGCAAGATCAAGTCCGGCCTCAGTAGCCATCACCTGGTCCTTGAGCGCCTTTAAGTTTTGATTTCCATCGACCTTGCCTACAGGGGACTCACTCATCTTAAAAGAGTCATCACTAAGGCCAACAATTTCCTCTGCAGGAACAACCCTATGAACTGATGTACTTAAGGCCTCAACGGCAGAAGTGAAGTTCTGTTGAGCACTTTTAACATTTTCATCTGCTCGATAAAGGGAGATCTCTGCCTGCAGGCGATCAACCTTTTCACGAAGGCCATCGCGCACACGTCTTTTAATAAGAGAAAGTCGTCTCTCAGCTCTTAACTTGGCGGCCTTTTGAAGCTTAACAAGGGACTTGTTGAGCGCTGCTTGGTAATAACTTCTCACAAGCTCTAGGAGGCTCTGCTGAATCGTTCCTTCAGAGTTCGCACTTGTAAAAGCCAGGTTTGATGTAAGCTGTTCTTTTTGAAGATTAAAGGACTTTCCAAAAAAGTCACGACCAAGATTTTGAGTATAAGTAAGACCTTGGGTAAATCCAAAGACAGTAGGCGTTCCCGGCACCGTTATTTCTTGGTAGGTGTTTTCAACTGCAATAGTTCCACCCCACTCAAAACCTTTATTTAAAACCAAAGAATGGGCAATGGTCTCAATAGGCTGACTAAAGGCACCACCAAAGGCCCTTGCAGAGAAAGCCGAAAATGACTGCAAGTCATTTTCATTGAAGTTACTCGTAAAGTTGAGATTAGTGTTTCTCGTTAGCTCGAAAGCTTCCAAGTCTAATGCCGCTAATTTGACCTGAGATTCAGCAACTTTTACTTGGGCATTATTTTCTAAGAAGTCTTTGGCGATCTTTTTAAGGCCAGCTTCAGCGGGACTAATCGCAAAAAGGATTGTGAGAACGAGGAAGTCTATTTTCATGAGGTCATCCTTAAGAAATTGTGGGGACTTCATATCAAAACGAAAGGTTATTGACTAACGTGTCGCAATGGGCCATAAGCATTTTTACCGAGAGTGGGAAAGCATCGCCGGCGGCCTTCGGGTCGCGGGAGGAAAGTCCGGGCACCGCATGGCAGCGTAGCGGGTAATTCCCGTCCACCGCGAGGTGAGGACAAGTGCAACAGAAAGAATGTACGGTTCGGCCGTAGTGAAATCAGGTAAACTCTACGTGGTGCAAGCTCAAATAGGCCTGTGTCTGAGGGCGGCCAGTCTAAGCAGGCGGGTAGAGCGCTGGAGACCAAGGGTAACTTTGGTCCTAGATGAATGATGTTTCTCGACAGAACCCGGCTTACACCTACTCTCGGTTTTTTCATTTTTATTCTCATCATATTTTAAATTTTCTTGGAGAAATAAAGGAAGGCTGAGGGGTCTCGAGAGCTTGGGGTTGGATCGGCAAATCCAGGGACATTATGGGAGAAGTTTGGAGACTTAGGAGTTCAAACTCTCGAGACTCCCCGTTAGGCCCATATTTAATATGCCTTATACCCACGTCAAGTTCATGGGTTCTCTGTCAATTTTTGGTGAAATATAACAGGTGGCAGGTGGCAGGTGGCAGGTGGCAGGTAATTTTCAAGCGACGCTAATCTTTGCCAAGTCAACCTGTAACCTGACCCCTGTAACCCGTTACCTGTATTTAAGGATAAATATTAATTGGAGTGTCTTTTTTGATGAGCTCAAAAATCTCATCCATCTCTGCATCACTCACAGCAATGCATCCATTGGTCCAATCAAAGTTGGGATAGAAATAATCACGGGCCCACTGATCAACTGTATCTTCAGAGATACCAAGCTTGGCAGCGAAAGCACGCACGCCGGGGCTTGGGCGATAGGGGTTACCATGAATGAGAATCATACCGCCGATTTGATCTTCAGGAATACCGAGGACCTTAGCGTTGTGACGGTCTTTCCAGTTCGGGTAACTGATGAGAAGCGACTTAGGATAATTCGTTCTTTGGCGCTTCTTTGAAATCTTGTAGAAACCTACAGGAGTTTGCATATCCCCTTCGCGTCTCTTTGGACCCGGCCTAAAAAGTGGATTGTTATAAGAAAGACTAAGCCTTACAGGATAAGTCTTATAGATTTTCTTTCCTTCCCACAATTGAAGTTCACGCTTATCTTTGAGAACGACAATTCTTGTGATGTCCTGAGCATAGCTAAGACTAGTTAATAGAAAAAAGGAGAGAATCAGAGCTAAGTTTGTTTTCATGGGCTAATCATACTCTTATGTGAGGATTTTGAACTGTAGAGTTGAAGTTTTTACAGCAGGTGTCTGGAGCCCAGACACCTTCATAAGCTACTGTATTTACGTCCTTTTTATCAGGCGAACACCGTGGGAATAATCATAGTAACCAGGGTCGCCCACATGGGCTCCACTTGGTGAGTTATGCCAAAAGCGACCATTGCCCTTACCAAAGCCATAGATTTTTCCAGTATTGGTGTACCACTTAAAGTGACCGTCAATAAGCTTAGACCGACCGGCTTCAGCTCTTTGCCTCATTCTAGGATCATTCATCATCTGATTCATACTTCTCAGTTGGGATATTTCTCCATTATTCGGAGTTCTTGTTATGGCCTTAAATTGATTGCCTGAGCGGGCGGCAAAGTCAGCGATAGTACGTGCTTGAGAGGCATTAGGAATTTGATAACCCCACTCCCTTGCCATTCTTACCGCCTCTGGAAAAGTAAAGGGAACATAAGTGCCATCCTCTAGAGTGACATGGTCGTTGAGAACTTCATAGAGTTCACCATCTGGCATTCTTAAAAGTGTAGAGCCAAAGGAGCGTGGTCCACGAGCAATGATTTTCTCAACAAGGCTCCTTCTTTGCGATTGAGACGTAATATTATATTGACCTGTTCGTCGATCAAAGGCTTCACCAGAGTTTTGGTAGCGACGACTCTTTTGTAAAATATTTCTCTGAACGAAGAGGGTCATTCTATTGATTTGGGCCACCTCATCTTGGGATAGGTTTGGAGAAGATAAAATAAGAATATGGCGATAAAATGAGCTTGTCGCCGTGTCGGTTCTAAAGCGAATAATCGTCTCTGGAGCAAGCTCCTCAACAACCTCCATATCTCCAGAAGCATTCTTTGAAAGAAGATCGACCTCTTTCGTAAGCTCGACAGTTAAGCGATTAGCAGCGTTCGCCGAGACGATCAAAGATAGGACTAATAAGACCAAAAGGGACTTAAATAAATTCATAACGTTACTCCTCTAAAAGGGTTGCGGTGAGGATTAACAATAAGCTTATTATCAGGGATTAAATTAAATTCAGGCACTCGTCCTGTAGGATTTTCTAGGGGTGTTCATAAAATAAACAAGGAGGACTGTTTATTATCTTAAGTTGCTGTAATCAAGAGTACGGTCAAAGTTTTCGCCGTCTTTCTTGCCATTGAGGGCAGACCAGTCGAGATCAGGATCAAGCTTGGGGTTACTAATGATGACATCGTCATCTTCAAGCTTAGAATAATCAATATTATCAAACTTACTCGTCACTCTTTGAGTGTTAAGAATTTGAGCGGCGAGACGGTCTTGCTTTTTTTCAAAAGCAGGGTCTTCTGGAATCTTCTCTGTTTTCTTATCTATTCTCTCAGCGAGGGCCCCAAGAGATTTTGACTCATCAGTTGTGAGTCTTACGGGGCTCGCCACTTTAAAAGTAGCAACCGTTTGAGGCTCAATCTTAGTTTTATCGAAGAAGCGATATACAGACCAAACAGATCGTGAGGGCGAGACCTTGACGACGACGGCCCGGGCAATCATTCCGGTTGGAAGAGAAATCTTGGCGTGAATATCTTTTGTCAGACCATTTTCCTTTCCTCTATTCACGAGAATGGTCTTTCTTGAGTCGGAGGCTCCTAGAATACGAGCAACAAATTTAGCGTCTTCTTTCAAAGCGGCGAATGCTTCTCCTCCACAAAAAAATAAAAGGCAAAGAAAAACAAACCAGCGCAATACCACTCCTTTAATTACATTTTACAGCAAGGGGCTCCCGAGCCATTTTTTATTGAAATGATTTTACCAGGGTATCCTGTCACTTTGACTTTAATGAGTTTGTAGAAAGGATTCCAGTTTCCTTCCTCCACAATATATTGCGGATTAATGAGAACATCCGCATCCGAAGTACGAATAGCATTGTAAGCTGCGGCGGCTTTCACTTCTTCAACCTTACTTAGTGAATCAAGAATCCCCCCCAAAAAGCCTGAGTCCTTGCCACCAGGGCTATTGAAGGCAATGCCATCCGCATACTTACTGTCTCCACTCACCTTAAGGAGATGAAAGAGGTAACCGCCAGAGGCATAGCCCACTAACTTCTTGGTCATATCCACATCAATTTTGGCATCCATAGGACTATGGATTGAGATACCAATTGAAGCATTCATGTGAGACTTATTGATCGTCGAGCACGAGCCAACGAAGAAAACGAGAAAAAGCGCTGCGATAGCCGAAATTTGGCCTTTGAACATGACAACCTCCGTGTACTATTTAAGTGTCACGAAGGAGACCTAAAGTGTCAATATTACTCTAATTACTCTTCAGATGAGACTAAGGAAGCTCAACTTCAACTTCAACTTCGAGGCCATAGTGGTCAGAAAGCTGAGTTTTTACAAAGCCTTTATCTTTATCCTCGATCGTAATTTGCTCTTTAAAAACGACCTTACTTGAAAGTGCATTAAGATCCTTGAGAAAGACATGATCAATGGCCACGCTACTCTCTTCGCCCTCATTTAAAAGATTGTCACGACAGAATGTACACTCACGGGTCTCTTCACTGAGGGGGTCTGAATAGCCCCAATCGATGGCCTTTTGACAATTTCCGGCAAGCTCACCAAGAATTCCCGCCATTGGATCTTCAAAGCCGCAATTGAAATCCCCTAAGAAAACTGTGGGATAGAGTTTTTGATTAGCAACTTGGAGAAGGCGATCCATTTGCTCGCCGTTTTCCTCCTCCCAATCTCTAAAAACACCCGTATAGGGAACAGTTGCAGAGAGGTCAGCTGTAATATGAGTACAAAGAACCTGAATCTTCTTGCCTTTAATATTGGCCACGGCCTGAAGAGCCCCCCTCTTATTAAGGGTAGAGACATCTTTGAGGTCAATATACCTCTCATCTTCTAGAGGGTACTTTGAATAGAGCATGAGACCATTTGAACCTTTATAAGCAAATTGTCCTGCACGCCACAGAGGATTTAAAAGAGTGAGAATACTAGCAATGGGACTTTTTCCAACCTGGGCCATGAGCGCAGAAGCACATGTGCGGTTTTCCGCTTTAAGTTTTTCTAAAGCTCCCCCACATTGCTCAATAATACAGTCAGTAAAGTCGTCACCATCTTTACCGCCACACTGGTCTTGCATGCAGCTGACAAACTTTCCTTCACCAAAGATTTCCTTGATGCGACAAGTAGGCTTTGAGCCTTCACGATAGTTTTTAATTTTTGTTTTAAATGAATAAGGAAATTTCTTCTTAAGTTTCTTATGAACTTTTCTCTGATCAGACTTTTTCCACACTTCCTGTAGGCAGAGAATGTCGCTATCGTACTGAGCAAGGCTCGAAGCGAGAGGCTTAACTCTTTGCTTAGCAAAGGGAATAAAAGTGTGAGCAAGACCTAGGTTATAAGTCGTTACCTTAATCGTACTTGGCGCACCAACATGGGCCATGGTCAGAACAGGGAAAAGCAGACAAATTAGGATCAATTTCTTCATGGGTTAAACCTCAAAGCCAAGTTTTTTCAATACCTTGAGAGTTGTAGTAGAAAAGTGATGCTCTTGTACATCAAACTTGAAATATTTATACCGCGAGGCCTTCTCAATACCCTTTACAAGCTCCTGAAATTCCGTTTTCTTAAGCTCTAAAATGTAATTTTCAATCTTATATTTGGTGATAGCAGTCTTAACCATAGGAAGCTTTGAATAGCGAGACTTTGTCATCTTCAAGAGAGGGTATTGCTTTAGAGTACGGTCAGTTGATTCCAAAATAAAAGTTGGTATTTCTATTTGGCCAGAAAGCCAATGCTGATCTTCTTTCTCATAACCCAATATTTTATCACTCGATTTCACAACCACTCTTAAAAGCCTAAGCTCATGAGATTCTTTCTTCTTCTTACTCTCTTTGACGACTGGAAAATCAAGGGGCTTTTTCTTCTTTTGAAAAACCAGACAATCCTTTTTTAAAGGACAGAGATGGCAATCGGCTTTCCGAGCCTGACAATAAACTCTACCGATATCCATTAAGGCTTCATTGACGTCTCGAGGCTTTGCACTCTTGAAAAGGATTTTAAATTCGTTGTTATTAAACTTCTTATAAAGAAGTTTTTGAAGCTTGGGTCCCTTTTCTTCTTTGATCATAAAAAGACGCGAGAGAACCCTCTCCAAGTTAGCATCGATAGCAAGAGCTGGTTCATTTCTACCAATAGCCACTAAAGCGCTAGCCGTATAATCTCCTATGCCAGGAATCGACTTAAGCTCATCAATGGTTTGCGGAAACTCTCCACCATGATTTTCAACTAGTGTAACGGCCGCCTTTCTGAGGTTTCTTGCGCGCCTATAATAACCAAGTCCTTGCCATTGAGCACAGACCTCTTCTTCAGTGGACTTGGCCAAGGATTCAAGGTCGGGAAAAACTCCTAGGAAACGATCAAAGTGTTTAAGAACTGTGGAAACTGTCGTTTGTTGCAACATGATTTCACTGACAAGAGTGCCGTAGAGGCTTCTTCTTTTACGCCAGGGAAGATCACCATATTCACGATGTGACCATTTGATTAAAGAATCGAGCATGTCAGCACCTTACAAAAAAGGCCAACATCTGTCTCTTTCTTTTACTTAGAACAAAACTTCTTGAGGTTATCAAAGTACCCGAAAAGGTCCTCTGCAAAGATCGGCTGAACGCCTATACCGTGAATATCAGCATTCACGAGATCAAGATACTCTCGAAACTCTCCCTGATATTCATCGACATCGGTAATGATGACCACTTGCTTGGCATCAGTATCCTTAAGCCATTGGGCCAGGCGTCGTCCATCATTCGTGCCATAGTTAAGACAGGTATTCTCTAACATGCCTAAGCTTTTGCGGGAGGTATTAAAAGTGTAAATATCGACGTTATCTGCACAAGAGTCCTTAAGCTTTGCTACCAAACGACTCCTTTCACAGTAGGACTGATCCTGGGAAAAATCCACTTGGCGCATGCTACTGCTGACATCTACCCACAACTCGAAAGGACTTGGCCGACTCTGCTCTTTATTTATTTTTGCAGCTTTTCCACAATACATATCAAAATAAAAGTCTTTATCACACGTAATGAGGTTTACTTCTTCAGCATTAATCGTTTTGACATCAACTTCTTTCTCTTTACGTTCAATAGCTTCCATGACCTTTTTTTGATCCTCTATGTAGCCCAACTGAGGATGAAAGCAACCTTCCCCAAAGGGCTCGCACTCTGCCTCTTTAAAGGTATCTGTCTGGGCCATAAGAGAAAAACTAAAACGAGGTCCGCCTTCCATCGGGTAGAGGCTTGTCTTTTTAAGGTCTGGTCTTGATAGGAAGTAAACACGAACTTGCCTGGCTTCCGCCAAGCATTCAAATGTAGTGAATAAGGCAATTAAGAAAACTAACCTTACCAATCGTCCAATCCTTTCTGCTTTAAATGATTGATAATCTCGTTACCCACATTGGCGATGAGATCACGGCCATCATTGTCTAAAGTAAGAAAACCACGCAGGAATCCTTTTTGATGAAGAGAAAGTCTTTTAATTTTTTCTTTCAATGACCCCTCTCCTTCAGCTACATAATTCAACTTTGTCGTTTTATTACCAACTTTAATGTTGGCACTCGTCGTGACTCGGCTTCCGCCCTCATCAAGGGCCTTTGCCAGCTCCTCTTGACCAGCATCATCTTCAAAGTCCTCATCTGCTGCCTGTGAAGCTGCTTGGGACTGAGCCGGTGGAGTAAAAGCTGAGGGCTCCTCCCCCTTAAAAAAGCGCACGAGACGGAGAAACTCATCACTGTAGTCCTCTTCGACAAAATCAATGATTTCCATAGCAGGAATATTAAGTTTCGCCGTTATCTTTGCAATGAGATTGGGATTGAGCTCTTGCGTTTGCTGATTCAAAAAGCGGCTCATGGTTGAAACACCAGTATCGGTGGCCTCTGCAAGCTCTCTTTGAGTCATGGGTCCACGAATTTCCATGTACTTACGAACTGCTCCCAAGAATAGGGGTAGCTTCTCTCTATCAAATTGCGCCATGAAATTCCTCCCGTTTCCGGTGTCTGTGCCCATCGTTATTGAGCTTTCACCTACTTATCGGAATACTCAGAAATTAACCTTAGCTCACCTTGCAACAAAAAATGCAACGCAACATATTGAATTTACTAGAATCTGCAATTTAATCATTGCACCGTGCAACTTTCTTTCTTGACGCAAATAGTCAAGTGTTCTAATATGAAATTCAAGCTGAGCAACGCAACACACAACTCAGCAAAACACAAGGCTCGAGGGGGCATCAAATGAACACATTAACCCAATTCATCGACGCTCAATTCTCTCTTAATGATCATCTCACCGCTAAAGAGAAATTGAATTTTGATGAGGCCAATGCCTCCGGTCTCTACGAGATCATTGAAAATGAAGAGATTAAATCTAGTCATTCCAAGGGATTGGCCATTTCAGGCTCTCTGTTTTCTCTCACCACTTTCACTGATATCACCTTCGAGTCTTGTGTGTTTTACGCTAGCAAACTTGAAAATTGCACTTTCATCAACTGCAATTTCATTGATTGCAAATTTGAATTTACTGGATTGCAACACTGCCGCTTTAACGGTTGCAGTGTGAAAGACACGGTCTTCTCGGTTAGCCCTATCAAGAAATGCACTGTGGCCTTCAGCGAGTTCGACCACAAGTTTGCTCACTTTCTTAATAAAGAAGAAAACCATCTGATCTCCTGCAAGGAACTTGAACCCCTCACCTGGGAAGACGTTCTTGAAGGAAAATCAGAAGTTAATAATGACGAAGTAGTATCGCTTCCGCCAATCCCAACTGAGGCCGAGCAAAAAACCGCCTCATTAAGAATCGACCTGATGACAGCTCTTCAGCAGGTCTTCAACAAGAATAAAGCAGCTTAAAGTTTGGCATTCATAAAAAGATAAACGCACCCTGCTTCAAGGATTTATCCGCCAAAAACCTTTCGTTACGAGAGGCAGGAACCCCTCTACTCTAGAATGAGGCAAAGGACGACCTTCTAGACCTACCCCACTTCACACCTTCAAGGCCCCTCTTCGGAGGGGCTCACTTCTTTTTAGAGATTAGTCTTTGCGGTAAAAGCACCCTACACTTTGACGATTTCTCATCGAAGAACTCAGAACTTGGGAAGCCACCTCAACACCATTTCTTAGGCCAATGAGTTCATCTTGAAGTTGGGCATTCTTATAAAAACGTTGGATCTCATCAAAGAGTTCACGGAACATCGCCTCTCCTCTTTTGAGGCGATTGGATGTCCGGGTGAGTCCAACATAATTCCACATGGTTTGCTTAAGGGTCAGCCAGTCCTGCTGAATAAGGGCGGGATCAGCAGGAACGGTTCCCTCCTGCCAATCACGAATCAGATCACCTGAGTAAACCGGCTCATTCAAACCATTCTCTTCAAGAATTGTGTGGGCCGCGATGTAACCCCAAGTAATACCTTCGGCGAGGCTCGTTGAGGCCAAACGGTTGGCGCCATGGAGACCATTACAGGCCACCTCACCAACAGCATAAAGATTTTGAAGTGTCGTTCTTCCTTTAAGATCAGTTTTTACACCACCACAAGTATAGTGAGCTGCAGGAACCACAGGAATGGGCTCTTCAGTCATGTCCACATTCTTGGTCATGCAATGTTCATAAATTGTGGGAAAGCGATCTTTGATCCAAGAAGAATCTTTAAAACTAATATCCAAATAACAGCAAT
>JAUIBX010000072.1 GCA_030427595.1 Bacteriovoracia bacterium
CTCGCAAAGGCGCAAAAAATCCCTTATAAAGACTTAAAATCTCTAGGAAAACTAATTCACAGATAGACCCATAGCGGTCGTTAAAAACGAGGTGATTATGGCCAACCCAAAAATGAAACACCCTAAGAATATTGCTGGAAAATTTTATTGCACTGACCCAGATGATGATAATGGTGAAGGATGCATTGCCTGTAACGTGTGTTACACTGGCGCTCCAGACTTCTTCGCTGAGGATGAGGATGGAAATGCTTACGTCATCAAGCAGCCCACTACTGATGAAGATGTCGAGTTGTGTGTTGAGCAACTTGAAGCCTGCCCAGTTGGTTCAATTGGTGATGATGGCGAATAAAATAGTCGGTTATTAAAACCTTCGTTTAAAAATTTGTTCATCGAAAAACATTCATCATTCCTAATTTATAAAGAAATCTAAGGCCCTCATTTTTGAGGGCCTTTTTAATACCTGCTTTCTTTCATCTTTATCTTTGTGCGCCGTCCATGTTCTTGATATTATAAAAGAGTTTTAAATTACCAATTCCTTACGGAGAGAGGAGTCTTATGAACCCCACCACCATTCAACTTGTTGGGACAATACTTTTTGCCCTAGCTGTACTTCACACTTTTGTCGTTTCAAAGTTTCAAAAAATTGCTCACCATTACCCCGAGGGCTCAATGGGTGAGAACTTCTTTCACTTCTTAGGTGAAGTTGAAGCTGTCTTTGGAATTTGGGCGGCGATCTTCCTTCTCTTTAGAACCTTTGTTGAAGGATTTGCTGTTTACGATGATTCTCATCATGTCGTTGGTGGAGCTCTTCATTACCTTGAAAGTCTGAACTTTACCGAACCTGCTTTTGTTTTTGTCATTATGTGTATGGCCGGTACAAGACCCATTATTATGTTGGCCGAAAAGATGATTACCACGGCAGCTAAAGTTATTCCTCTTCCCGGAAAAATGTCTTTCTATGTGGCGGCCCTTGTTTTAGGTCCTATTCTCGGAAGTTTTATTACTGAGCCCGCTGCCATGACTGTGACGGCCTTGATTCTTCTTGATTACTTTTACTCAGGTGAGATGTCAGACAGGTTTAAATACGCCACTATTGGTCTTCTCTTTGTGAATGTTTCTATCGGTGGAACACTTTCTCACTTTGCAGCTCCTCCAGTTCTTATGGTGGCAGGGAAGTGGCATTGGGGTCTGATGCATATGCTGACGAACTTTGGTTATAAGTCAGTCATCGCCATTGTGGTATCAACTCTTGTTATTGCTTTTATGTTTAAAGGTGAACTCAAAGGTGAGCTTGAAATTAAAAAGAAGCACGACAACTTTATGATTCCAACGTGGTGGATGACTCTACTTCACATCATCTTTCTTGCTCTGTGTGTTTATACTGCTCACCATATGGTTTTCTTCTTGGCCCTCTTCCTTTTCTTCTTAGGATTCACAACAGTAACTCAAGAGTATCAAGATACAATTAAGCTTAAAGAGTCTCTTCTTGTAGGCTTCTTCCTTGGTGGTCTTGTTACCCTTGGTGGGGTTCAGGCCTGGTGGTTGCAACCGATTCTTTCTAATATGCCGGATCTTCCGCTCTTCTTTGGAGCGACTGGTCTGACTGCTATCACGGATAACGCCGCCCTTACTTACCTTGGCTCACTTGTTGAGCTCACAGACTCGGCTAAGTTTAACCTTGTTGCCGGTGCTGTTGCTGGTGGTGGTTTAACTGTTATCGCCAACGCACCAAACCCTGCTGGTTTTGGTATTCTTAAAGGAACATTTGGAGAGAAGGGGATTAGTCCTCTGGGACTTCTCTTAGGAGCTTTGGGACCCACAGCAATCGCGATGATTTGTCTGCAGGTCTTTCCAAGCTTAGCAAGCGCGGCTCACTAACATGACCGGTAACCGGCTGCCGGCCACCGGTCGCCGGTCTGGCTATCTTCTTACGCGTGCGTCGAGAGAGACGCTAAGACTTTCAAAGCCCCCGCGTTCCTGACAAATATTTTCAACAGTATCAAAGAGGTGGGTTTCTCCACCTCTTAATCTTTTGCTGGTAAAGCCTCCTGAAACCACAGAGCCATCGTAGCAATTAAATTTAATGTCACTAATAAGAACTCGTGCGCGCATTGAGTTGAGGTTCATCACACGAAACTGAATATTGTAGCCTTTAGCAACTTCAGAGTGATCAAAAGTACGGTAAGAAAAGACGACATTATTGATCGTTCCCAAAAGAGTGAAGTCACTCCAATTGGCCTTTGCTGATAGAGGTGAGGCGATTAAAGAAAGTAGTACAAGCTTTTTAAACATTTCATTCTCCCAAGGTTAGAAACGCTACTAGGCTAAAGCTCATAAGCTACTGAATAAAGGAGGAAAATCTCTCCTATTTAGACTTTGGGAGTAAGTTCCTTTCTCCAACCAAAAGGGTCGTCTCCGGTACCTTCTTGAATATCAAGGAGGGCCTGGCGCAGTTGTTTACTGATAGGACCTTGCTCATGTTGAAGAGGGAAGGTTTCCCCTGAAGCTAAACCAAGAGTATCCACAGGAGTAATGATCACAGCGGTCCCACAGGCAAAGGCTTCGGTGCATTTACCAGACTTGATATCAGCCAGAAGGTCATCGATTTTCATTGTGGTTTCTTCCACCTCGATACCCTGATGGCGGGCCAACTCAATAATGGACTTTCTGGTGATGCCATTGAGAATTGTTTCAGTCAGGCTTGGTGTGACTATTTTGTCGCCATAAACAGCGAAGAAGTTCATCCCACTCATTTCTTCAATATTGGATTTCGTTACAGCATCGAGCCACAGAACTTGATCATAACCCTTCTTCTTAGCATTGATCATAGACAGGAGACTGGCAGCATAGTTGCCACCGGTTTTGGCATGACCAACGCCCCCTGGACAGGCGCGCACAGCTTCTCTTTCAACAAGAACCTTTACACTGCCCGAAGAAAAGTAGGCCTGAGAGGGGGAGGCCACAATGAGGAAGCTAAAGTGTTCACTTGGTTTGATACCGAGATTATTTTCTGTAGCGAACATAAAAGGTCTAATGTAGAGACTGTCGCCACTTTTCTTGGGGATAAGGTGAGCACAGTAACTTGTGATGGCCTCAACTCCTTGGTTAAAAACTTTTTCAGGAACTGGAGGCATCGCCATTCGCTCAGCAGAAAGGTTGAAGCGCTTCATATTCTCTTCATGACGAAAGAGAAAGGGCCCTGCTCCATTAGTGTGGTAACCCTTTAGGCCTTCAAAAATTTCTTGAGCGTAGTGGAGGACCTTACAGGTGGGATCAAGAGTTAGCTTGCGGTAGGGTACCAGTTTGGCTTCACTCCAAGTCCCTTGGTTGTAAGTGCATTCAATCATAACTGGGGCCATCACCTTTCCGAAGGCCAGGTCTTCTGGCAGTTGAAAAGATTTGAGTGCTGTTACAGCTTCTTCTGTAATGGTAATGGCATCAAAGTCGCTCATTGAGGCTCTCCGTTAATGGGTTAGACGAATGTAGATGTAACCTAGCAAAAGTGAGGGAAAAAGTCAGGGATTAGCTCCCTCGTCTAGGCAAATAGGTCCCTTTTTCACTGCAAATTTTGGGGGTCCGTCCTTTTGCGTTAAAATGCAATTACAAGGACTTAATGTGATTAACAAGCATTTTTACTCTTTTCGATCGAACCTCCTATTCGCTCTCATCATGGCAGGACTCTTTGCGCCAACAATTGTTCTGGCGAAGTCCTTTTATGTAACGATCGAGGGAAAGAGAACGGCGATCAAAAGTTTTCAAAAAAGAGCTGAGTTAAAAATGGCGAGGAGTACAGATTTCTGTCGCGGCTTCACTATGCCTGAACTTATCTCTGTATGGTCCTGTCGTCCTTCAAAGAAGGGGATGTCCAAATGTAAGGCCAAGTACGAGTGTGGTCTTGTGAGAAAGAATTTTTCACGCATAAGTGAAACAAGAAGACTAAGAAAAGAATTATCTTCTATTGGTCGCACCCGTGATTCATTTACGATGGTAGTAGGTAAGCGACCCCTCAAGAATCCAAGTAAATACCGCTATGTCGAAGCCATAAAAAGAAAGCTAGAGTCGGCGCGTATGGCGAGAAAACAAGTTCTCAAAAAGAATATTAAGAAGCGTACAGAGAAACTTAAAGAGGAAATGACCGAGTACGACGAGTTTGCTCAACTTGAAAAAGAGTTGGATATTACTCCTCAGCAAAGTTCTCCAAGCCAGAGAAAGGCCAGTGTAGATTCTCTGTCTTCAAACTCTCTTGCAGAAGATAGAAGACAGTTGCAAGACAACCAAGAACTCGTTGCTCCCTTTCGCATGGAAAGAAGCCGCAGTAATAATGGTAACGAGGAAATTATCCGCATTAAGAAACGGGAAGACATTGTTCCTGAAGATCGGACTTTTCAAATTCTCTCTTTTTCAGGAGCTCTTACTCAAGTTCAAGACAGTAATGCTAGTTCAGTGGCCACGGCCGATGTCGCTTGGACCCCACGTTGGCAGTATTCTCCTAATTGGGCCTTTCGCGGTCGCTTAGGCGGACATTTTATTAGTGCTGAAATTGTTGAAGGAGAAGACCCAGAGACTTTTCTTGTCTATGACTTGGCCGGAGAGTTGGAGTGGTTTCCTTTTACGGGTAATGGTTTTTATCTTCAAGGTGGTCTCGGTATCCAAAGTTGGACATCAACCACAGGTGGTGCCTTTTCAACTTTCTCTATGGGGGGAGGTTACCTCTTTGATTTTAACAGCGTAAAAATTATCGATAGAATTTTTCTCAGTTACACAAGTGTTGGTAACGATGCGGCCAATACTGAAATGCGCTTAGGAATTGGTATTAGTTTTTAGGTGTCTTCTTTTGAGTGGATTTCTTCACTCTTTCTTGCTCTTTGATATAGAGAATTTCCTCCACAATTTCATGACAGCTTTGGGACAGGGGGCTCTCACTAGCGAGTTCTCTTTTGATGTTTTCAACCACAGGCGAAGGACCAATATTATTTTTATCCTCAAACTTCGTGGGGCTAGAGCAGCCCCAAAATAGGCAAGCCCCTGAAATTAAGATGAGACAATTTTTCAAAACCCATGTCATATAAGCCTTATCGGTCTTTATCGCCTTTAATTTTAGTCAGTTGCATGACCTGGGAGGGGGTAAAGAAAATCAACAAATTCAAGGACTTAGTAAAGAAGTCCCTTATTTATGCCGAAAGGAAAAGGTGAACGTTTTAAAATGGATCAAAGCCCAAAAAGTGAACGCTGTCGATGTTGTTGAGGTAATGGGTCTATGAAATCATTCAAGATATTCTTTTTTTCCTGGCTCTTTATCTTCCAGCAAGTTTTTGCCACCCAAAGCCTCTTTCTTGAAAATAGGGGCGCGGCCGTTCATCATTACCGTCAGTATAGGGCCCATGCTGTTGCCCTCAGCATGACTCTAAATAATAACCAACCTCTTTTGCGAGGTCATCCTTCGCGAAGAGAGGCGCGTGATCTTGTCGCTGCCATTGCGCGTGACGCTGGTGCACTCTCTAATAGTCATCATGTAAGTCCTGCGGATTTACAGCGCTTTAATAATATTCGCCAACACCTTTCTCAGTTACGGGCGATGGTCCCAGATTTTGTTGAAAGAGCTTTAGGAAATCCTGTTAATGCACAAGGAGTGACTGACTTTTCTTTAGAAAATTTTAATCAGGAAACAGGAGACCATAATCTTGAAAGACCTGGCTACTGTTCTAATTATCCCAGTCTTGATCGAGAAACATTAAGAAGCTTCTATGGCCAAGTTGAGGCAGGAGAAGATTTTTCTTGCTATGAGCTTAATGGAAATGGCATTGGCCTTGACCTTAGTGCAATGGGTGAGGCGCTGATTTCTCTAGAGGCCAATGCCTTTGAGGATCAACGAAGAAAACTTCAAAATAGTCTCATTCTAGAAGCCGTTTCTGGCATCCTTGATGAGAGTGCTACCTATGCAGGTCTTTATCCAGGAACTGATAATAACCTTCAAAGCTTAAGTCGCTGTGCGAGGACCACTGCGATTAGGAATACTGGTAATGATGATCTTCGTGATCTGGTAGAAAATCACCAAAACACTTTAGATGAAAGAGTCGCTGCCTTTAATCAACCTTTCGGTCCAGCGGAAAACGCCAGAAGAAATGCCCTTATGCGTATGCAAGTGCGCCAGGCCCTCATCATTGGAAATCTCTATGACCTCTCGCGACCGGAAAGTCAGCCAGATCATCAGTCCGTGAGTATTGGAGGAGGGGAGCAAGAGAGTTTCCCTGCTCAAATTGTAACGAACTGTCAGGAGCAAATGATCCAACAGCATGGCTTCGCCTTTGCTCGCCATGATCCTTCGGGACCAAGCCGCTTTATGGTTTGTCGCGAGCCCGAAGTCATAAGTCGTTATGATGGTGATGAGCATGAGTGTGTTGCTGCTCTTCAAGAATTTTTGGCAAGTGAAGATAGTTTTTCAGTTCAAAGAGAGTGCTACTATCGTGAAAGCCGTAGGCTTGAGCCAGTGACAGCTGACCGACTGATTCCTATTATGAGTGCGAGTGTGGATTCCCATCCCCTTCTCTTTAGCCGAGAGGATTCAAGAAGCCTCATTCCCTTTGTCTCTTCAGGATCGAGTTACGTACCTTCTGACTTTGCCAGAAGAGTCCAGGGACTGCCCGGAGCAAGTGAGATCTCTCAAATCGTAGAAGATGTTCTCTTGGCGAACCCTGAAGACCCCCATATGGCGATTGAAGAGCGTCTATCTCAACCGGATATGCTTGAGCGTTTATCAACTCTCATCGATCAAGCTGTCGCTAGTGAAGAAATGCATGAATCTTTAAAGAATGAAATTACGGATTATCAAAATCAATTAGGGGAGTCTGCTGCGAATGTCTGTCAGTCCGATGGTGAACACCTCCATCAATTCAATTCCCTTGTGAGAGATGCGACAGCAAGAGAGTTAGAAGGCATTAATGATCCTCAAGAAAGGCAGAGGTTTTTGGCACGCAGACAAGCGGCAGAGTGTTGGATGCTGGAAGATGATCCACCAGAATATGAAGGCGGACTTCCTACTGGTTTCATGGCCCTAGGGGTGGGGGCTCTGGCATTGGGGATGGTTCCTGGTATTGGCTGGGTGGCCTCCGCTGCCCTGATGGCCGCGGGTACTGGCGTCGCTGGTACCAATGCCTACCTTCAATTTGATCATTCTCGTGACCGCCTTAATGCTACAACGGCAGCGTTTCAAGGTGGGTGGACGGATGCTCAACATGTCTTAGAGAGGGCCGCCATCGCAACCGATTCTGAGACGGCCCTTTGGGTTGAAGGTCTCTCTGTCGGCATCCTTGATTTAGCTTCACCTGCAGCGCGAGCGCTCTATCGAACAGTCCGCTCCAACGACAATATTGCTGGACGAATTAATGCCTTTTATCGTGATGAGACAGGGAGTGTTCCTGGACCCTCCATTGGAGGGGGCACTCCTTCAAGAACACCTGCAGAAATTTTAGGCGATATTGATGAGACTATAGGACGTGGTGAAGGTTATCACTTTATAGCGAGGCTTGGTGATGAAGAGAGACCTCTTATCTTTACTGAAAACTCTAGATTTCATATCAGAGAGGGACATGTTTTTGATTTTTCTTCAGGTCGCATGGTCGAGCGTTTGGAAGAAGTTGGGGAACAAGTTTATGACCAAATCCCGAATAGCTTGGCAAAAGGTTTTGGTAGCCCAGCACGTAGAGAAGATATTCTCAATAGAGTTGCCGGGATGATTAATGGAATAGAGGATGCCCCTTATCGCAAGGGGATTGAAAATGTAACTTTCTTTCCTGAAAACGTGAGGCCGAGTCAAGTCATCTCTGAGATGGAAGGTGATGATCTTGTTAGTGTGGTCGTAGATAATGACCGAGGCACGAGGGAGTTACGCTACCGCGATTCCGAGGGAAGGGTATGTGCTGTTTTTTCCTGTGAGACGGATGACTGTTTTGTGCCTGCTGTAAGTGGAGCTCCCAATAGAAATGGAGAGGTCGGGGAGATCACAACGATTTTCCCCATTTGTGGCCCAGGCGTTAGGCGAATTGGTCGCGCTCATCAGATGGCCGAGGTTCTTCTTGAGGCGAGAAGAGCACGCAATATGGATGGATTAGATTTTAACCAGTTTATAGAACGAGATGTGGCATGTCCTGATAATGTGATGACTATACCAGTAAGGGAACTACGGTAGATAAAAGCGGGAGGCTCTCACTCCCCCCGCTTTCAAGCATTATTTCTTACAGCTTACGTTTACAGTAGCAGTGTAGATACCAGTTACGTGGTTAAGTCTAACTGAAGATGAGTTAGTCCAAGCGTTACGACGAAACCAATGACGGTCACGAGCATCGCTACCAGTATAGTTACAGTTTCTAAGCATAGGAAGTTTAGCTTCTCTTTTTGCTCCTTTGATGAACTCAACCATGTCGAGAGCTTTTTGGTAAGCACCTTGAGCAGATGTGTCAGTAACTTTTACGAAGTCACGCTCAGTTTCACCAGCGAATGAAGAAAGAGAAAGTGCAGCAATAGCAAGTACGATAAGTTTTTTCATGATGTCCTCCTAAGAACAGTTTTGTTTTCGTTGGACAAGTTATAGGGAAGCGCAAAAGAAATGAGCAGGTACGACAAAGTGAAAAATTTAGAAATCATTTACAAAAGTTAAGGTTTATTTAAATTTTAACTTTCAGAGGCTTAAAGGATATTTGTGAATTTCTTCTTGAGCAATTTGTGAAAAAAGCACAATGTGTTTAACTCGCGGACTCATTCACTTTAGTCTATCTGGCCCATATTCTAGGATCAGGTTTTGACCTAGACGTTAGCTAAGTGTTTGAAAGTGCGTTTGTACGTAATGATTTTAAGGAAAGCTCTTAAAATAACAGAGATGAAGTCCACCTCAATCCTTTTCATTTTATTGCTTCTAGCGTGGAGCTTAAGTGCTCATAGTTATGATTCCTTCTCTTTAAGAGAGGTGAACGGCTTTGGTTACACCAAGTCTGTGGGAAAGAGTAAAAAGACGGGCACTGTAAGAGTGGTTAAAACCTTAAGAGATAGTGAAGGGGAAGCTTTCGTTCTCTTGCATTCAAAGGGAGCTTTTCCTGTTATAGGAGGACGGACCTCATCTATTATGGCAGGCCTTCTTCAAGACGATAACCTTTTTACGATTGCTCATCTTGATCGTGAGGGAAAGGCCAAGTGGTTCTTTCACCTTAATAATAGAACCAATAAAAGTCTCGCTCTGCAGGATCTCAGTATTTCACCTCAAGGTAATATTGCTTTGGTTGTTAAGTTTAAGGGTAACTTAAAGTTTCTTGGGGAGATGAAGGAGTATAACTCAATCAATGAGGATTTAGTTTTCTTCTTTCTTAATAAGAGTAATGGCTCCCTCATAAAAGACCTTCACTTTTCTGGTACTGAAAATGAGGTTAATGGCAAAGTCATTTGGGGAACCGGCGGTGAGATGTTGCTTACTCTTTTGAGTGATAGCAAAAAGGTCACTTACGATAATGGCTTTTATATTTTTAACCAAAGATATGATAAACCTGTGATGAGGGAGCTTCTTGTACGCTTAAAGAAAACCTTCTTTCCAATGTGGGAGCGTTCATTAGAGCCCGCTGCACTTAAAGGACTGACCTTCTTTGATAAAGACAGGGTCTTCCTTTCATTTACTCACGGAGGAATCCAACAAGGTCTTTACCGCCAAGGGGGTTCTATCTCTCGCCATGTAAAGGGTAGGAGAGATCCCATGCGCGGAATTGGTCTTGCTCTTGATGGCGATGGCAATAAAATGTGGAGTGTGACCCTTAAAGATCAGAGTTATGGGGGCGATGTTGGTTCTACCAAGGAGTTTCCTGATGGTACCTTAGGCCTGATGGGCCATATGCAAGGCAAAAGCCTATCCGTTGGGAGTCAACGCAATTTTTCTAGTGATGAGAAGAAGAGCAAGGACCTCTTTTTAAGATTCAACCATAAGGGTCTCCTCGAAAAGAGTGCTTTGATCTTAAGTCCCCAAGGCGTCTCTCTTTATCCCACCTCATCTCAAGACACCCTCTTTTATAGTGGTGGGGCCTTAAAAGAAAATGACCTTTCCTTTGAGGTTTCAGGTGGAAACTCTACTTCTTTTTCTCTTTCAAAAGATCCAAACTGTAAGACCTTATTTGTGGTAGGTGAAGACTTTGAAGTTATTTCTGTGATGGACTCCACCTCCTGTGAGGCACATTCCTCCTTGAATATAGATTCAAAAGATCTCCTGCGAGGTCATATTCATTTGGCATCAGGGCATTTAGAGGCCTTATTTCTTCATCAAGGCAATATTGCTTTAAAGAAAATTAAGTATGGGGCTGAAATACTCAATGACGAAATTATACCTGGGCTTTCTTACAGACCAAACTTTTTCCATGAAAAAGAAGGTGGGAAGGACACTCCTAAATATTCTCTTTCTTACGCTATTCCCAAAAAGGTTGTTGGTGCTATGGCCCTCTTCGTTCCTAAGGGGATGGATCACCTTCAGGCCTTAAGAAATCCTCTTTACCAAGTCACTTTAAATCTCGCTTATATGCGAGGCTATGTTCCGGTAACGGTGTGGACGGAAGAGGAGAGTTTAGTAGGTGAGCGTTTAGAAGAACTTTTTAAAAAGCTTTCCGATAAAAAAGTACTCGATAAGAAGTGGCCATGGCTTTTTATGGCCTCAGAGGAAAGGGCCGCCCAAGTGAATTCACTCTACAAGGCTCAGGAACATATGATGGGGAATGTAGTGAGTCCAAAACTTCTCGTCTTTTGGAATATGAAAGAAATTCCTGATGAGGATGCCACAAAAGAAAAGAGAGAGGAGCTTGTGAAGAGAAGTCGTGATACTCTTTTTATGACCTCCTGGGACCGAGAAGATTTAGAAAAGAAAAGTCATCTTCTCTATCTCGAGTTTGATCGCCAAAAGAAGAAGAGTAGCCACATCATTGCCGAAACCCAAAAAGTTCGCGCGAACTTCTTTTCTGCCATTGACGGTATGGGTATGACCAAGAGTCAGGAATACTTCAATGAGCTCAAAACCAAGGATTGTCTCGATAAGAATGGTTTTCTTAAAGATAAACCTCAGTCCCTTGAGTTTAAGGGCAAGTGTTTCAATGATACGAAGACTGTGGAGAGTTTGAGTCCTGCTAGTAAGGATCGCCTTTTTTCTTTTTTGCAGGAGATTTATTCTCCTCAGACCATGGTACCCTTTTACGACAAAGAGATTTTTAATTTCTTTGAGGGGGTTAAGTAGGGGGACACAGAAAAACTGTGTCCCATCTTATTTAGGGAAAATACTCTAGATTTGACAGGAATAATTCTTGTGTGCCTCTGCGAGGTTTAATATTTTTTCGCTCGACAGTTTTCCTTTTTCTAGTAAGCGAGAATAGTTTTTACTAAGTTCAAGTGAAAAGCTCTTATCTAAATCTTCACGACATAGACTTAACTCACTAACAGCAGCAATAAATTTACCATCGACATTGGCGATGTCTTCTTTTACTTCCTTGTCATTATAGGCAAGTAGTCCATCAAGGCGTTGTTTTCTTACCTCATAAGCAAAAAGGTGGCATTCTCCGGTAGATGAAGTACTTTGAGTCTGAGAGGTTGAGGTATTACTAGAGTACCCTGTGTCAGATGACGCAGTTGTAGATTCATTAGTATATTGCATTGTCGCTTTTAAAGGGCTTTTTTGTAAGTCGTTGGTTGAAGCTGTCATGCCATGAAACCATGGACCACCATATTTGTAGGTACGAAGCCATCCCTTGTTGACCATCGCAGCACATTTATTTCTGTCCAAAGCAAGACAAAGTGTTGATGATAATAAGCAAATTATGATTGTAAAAAGCTTCATCTTTTTCTCCATTTTCGTATTTGGCACCAAGGCATTTGGCCAAAATATGTTAAATTCAAACTTCCAAGATATTCTAAATAAAAAGGCACAGAATTCAACCTGGGCAGCACTCCTACATGCAGATAAAAATCAGAGAACAAAAATTAGGAATCAGCAATTTTTCATAAGTAAGCTTAAAGGAAAGCTGACTATTTCCGTCAGGGGTGAGCTTGAAGAGTCTATTAAGGCATTCAGTAACCCCAAAACTCATCTTCAATTTATATGTCGCTTTCCCGCCAGAGCAGTCTGGATTTCAAAAAACTTCAATCTAGATACCCCGCTTAACTTGAAGAGCTGTCCCATCCTTCAGCAATACTTGAGTGATGTTAAAGCAGAATCTATATCTTACCTTTTTGTCGGCCCCTATATGGCCAATCCTGCCAGTGTAATGGGTCATGGTGTATTGAGGTTGAGGCGAAAAAAGAATGAACACAGCATAAAAGATTACACCATTGGTTTTGCAGCAAACGTCGATAGGGGAATAAATCCCCTTCAATATGCCTACAATGGGCTTTTTGGCGGATTTTTTGGTCGTTTTTCTTTAACACCCTTTTTTAATCGAATTACAGAGTACTTGAAGATCGAAAACCGACCTATGTGGGAGTATAAATTACCTTTCAAAGAAGATCAGATCAGGTTCATGATGCTTCATCTTTGGGAGATTAGGGATCAAAGCCTCTTTCAGTATTACTTCTTTGATGAAAACTGTGCCTACTATCTTATTGATCTCCTAAATCTAATATCAGATAAGGACTTATTGGAAGGATTACCTCTAATTGTTTTGCCAAACCGTGTTCCAGTTTACTTGAGACGTCATTTAGAATTAGAGCAAAATAGTTACTTTCCCTCTTATATTGAAAAAACATCCTTTAAATATGAACTCCTTTCCCAAGAGGAAAAGAGTCGCTTTTTAAAGGCAATAAAAACTAAAGAGGTTGAGAATTCATTCTCTGGAAAAGAAATCAATGCTTTGCTGGAGTATCTAAAACTTGAGAGGGTCATAAAAAATAAAAACTATGGGCCTAAAACTGAAGAGTTTTTTAATAATTTGATTCAAAAGAAAATCGAACTAGGCTTGCCTGACGAGACTCCCCCAATTGAGAATAAAAGTGACCCTTCCAAGGCACATGGCATATCAAGATTGTCATTGGGTTATGAGAGAACGAGCTCTCAGGGTAGTGAAACTCTTTTTAGACTTCGGCCATTTTTGCATGAATTTACGGAGATTGATGAAGGTTATGTGGATAATAGTGAGATTTATCTTCTGACACCAGTTCTTGGCTATACGGAAAATAAAAACTTACGTCTTTCAAAATTTACATTTATCTCATTTAATCATATCCCACCTAAAATTGACTTCCTCTCTATGAATGCCTTTAAGCTCTCTTTAAAAATGGAAAGGGCCTCAGGACTTTCTCGCTATCAGGGACAAAAGTCGTGGGAATTTAATCTCATGTATGGCCTTTCTTATTCTCCTAGTGAAAAGACAAGAGTTTACCTTGGCCCAAAAATTACTCCTAGTTTAAAAAGATACAGTGACAATAAGTTCAATGCTTTCGGAGGTCTTGAGGCGGGTCTCATAAGCGCCCCAACAAAACGGAGTAAGGTTACCGTCTTTTTTAATGGAAATATAAATCAACACCAAGACTTACTCTATTCTTCAGACCTTCGCATTGGGGTTACTCCTTTTAAATCTATCCATATTGAAGCTCGTCATAAGTGGACTTATCTAAAGTCTGCCTTTTTTTCTAATGGTGAGACGGATAATTCGTCGATGCTGCTTTTGAGCTATTACCTTTGAAGGTACGTTACAGGCGTTAAAGGTTCGTGGTACTTTTTTGCGTCGCTTAGTTGGCGGTGCCAACTGTCGCTTGTTGGGTGGGGTGGTTATGGCGTTTTTAACCCAGTTGGGTGGGCGAGGTTGCTTCGCGTTCGAACGGTCGCGAACTCGCGCCCTTCGGGCTAAGTTCTCTCCCTGGTCACATACCTCTGAACTTCGTTTCTGCACTATTGGGTGAGCGAGGTTGCTTCGCGTTTGAATGGTCGCAAAGCCGCGCTTCGCTTGCTTCTCTCCCTAGTCACATACCTCTCCTCGTCGTTTGGCCTGCCACTGGCAGCCCACGCCGCGGGAGGTGAACCAGGGGACCCTGGTTCTTCACCCAGGTTTAACCTTCCCCTTTTCTCATAGGAAATTTAGCCCATGCTTTCTTGAGCGCGAGTAAGGGCGCTGGGAGCATGCTCCTGCATGTGACCGAAGCCCGCGTTTGTGCGAGGGGAATGATGGACTAAATTTACATGAGAAAAGTGGTGCGGCCACCTGGGATTGAACCAGGGACCCCCTGCGTGTCGGGCAGGTGCTCTCCCACTGAGCTATGACCGCATAAGATGACAGCATATTAGGGGAAATGACTGAAATTAGTCAACAAAACACTTGGATTTTTCTTAGGCTCGACGGCCTAAGCCACTAAATTCATGACACTAAGAAGCGCATCCGCTAGACTAGCCCCCTCATGAATAATCGTCTGGATAGAAGTCTTGCAGGGCTTCTCTATCATCAATTCCTAGAGTTTTGGCCCTACTATGTGGGGGCGCTTGGTTGCCTTTACGGCACCCATTGGATCCAATCCCACTTGCCCTTTCTGGCTAAAGAGCTTGCGGATATTGTTTCTTTGGGAGCTGAGAAGATTGAGACGTGGCGCTTCTTTGCTCTGGCCGTGGGGATTATTATTTTTAGGACTTCATCACGCCTTCTCTTCTTTTATCCTGCCCGCGTTTTGCAAAAGAATTTGCGGGTGGAGATTCTTGAAAAATTAGAGGCCGTGAGCCCGACTCGCTACCGCCATCATTCTGACGGTCAACTCTTTCAAGTCCTTCAAATGGATATGGAGCAGCTGCGCGCCCTTATCGGCTTTGCCCTTCTCCAAGTCGGGAATATCGTCATCGCCATGATTGTTCTCGTGCCCAAAATTATGGGCTTCAATGAGAACCTCATCGTTGCGCTTTCACCTCTTGTGATCGCCTTTGTTATTTTTACGGCGATTGTGAGTAGAAATAGGGTCTATTACCGTAAGACTCAAGACCTGCAAGGTGAAGTTCAAAATGTGATCATTGAAAGTTATGCGGGAAAGAAAACTATTAAGAATTATCATGCTGAAGAGTCCTTCATTAATTGGTTTCGTGATTATTCATGGAAGGAGCTGTGGTACTTCTATAAAGCAGGGATTGGAGTAGGGATCTCTCTACCTTTACTACCTCTAGGGATTGGTCTTTCCCTTATTTGGGGCGGCCATATTGTTTTCACTGAAGAGCTCGGTGCTAACTCTCTTATTCTCTTTAGTGGTTTTATTTTTCTCTTTTTAGAACCCATCATGTTCCTTTCGTGGATTGGGGTGGTCTTTGCCCGTTCTTATGGGTCGTGGCAAAGAATTAAAGAGCTTGTTAAGGATATTAGCACCAGCTCTAAAGAA
>JAUIBX010000073.1 GCA_030427595.1 Bacteriovoracia bacterium
CACCATGGCCCTTACCTTCGTAGACCAAATGGACTTGAATAAGAAAAGAGTTGTGGCCCGCTTTGATTTTAATGTGCCTTTAAATGACAAAGGTGAAATCACGGATACCACGCGTGTGGATAAGGCCTTGCCTACTATCCGCTACATTCTTGAAAATGGAGTAAAGTCTCTCGTTCTGATGAGCCACCTCGGTCGCCCCAAGGGTGAAGTAAAGCCAGAGTTTTCCCTAGAGCCTGTTGCCAACTACTTGGCAGAGAAACTTGGCGAAGATGTTATCCTTACTGAATCTTGTAAGGATAAAGGAATTAAGACTCTTCTTGAGCTGCCTCAAACGAAGGTCGTTCTTTTACAAAATCTTCGCTTTCATAAGGAAGAAACTGAGAACGATCCTGAATTCGCAAAGACACTCTCTTCTTATGGCGAGATTTATGTGAATGATGCCTTTGGAGCTGCTCACCGTAAGCACGCGAGCACTTATGGCATCAACGCCTACTTTCCTAAGAGGGCCTGCGGAGGCTTTCTGATGAAGGCCGAAGTTGAGGCCCTACAAAAAGTTGTTGATAAGCCTCAATCACCTTTTGTCGCCATCGTTGGTGGAGCAAAAGTTAGCGACAAGATTAAAATTATCGAAGCTCTCCTCACTGAAGTTGATTCTCTCCTAATTGGCGGGGCCATGGCCTACCCTTTTCTCAAGGCACAAGGTCATGAAGTCGGCACCAGTCTGTGCTCAGATGACGATGTGAAGCTAGCTAAGAATATCTTGGCTCAAAAAACAGCTTCAAAAATCCTTCTGCCTCAAGATCATATTGCCTCCAAAGAGTTTGGTGGCGCGCCTGTACCTGTTGCAGAAAAGAATATCCCTGAAGATATGATGGGTCTTGATATCGGCCCCCAAACTTTGGCCAACTATCGTGAAAAACTCTCTAGTGCAAAGACCGTTCTTTGGAATGGTCCCATGGGACTTTTTGAGAATGAGCACTATGCCAAAGGGACTTTTGAAATCGCTAAAATTCTTTCTGAATTAAACGATGCTTTTACCCTTGTTGGCGGTGGTGATAGCGTTTCTGCTGTTAACAAGAGCGGTCTTGCTGCCAAAATGAGCCATGTTTCAACAGGTGGCGGTGCCAGTCTTGAATTCATTGAAAACGGTAGCCTTCCAGGGGTTCAGGCCTTAAAATTTGGACTTAACTAAAAAATAGGAAAAGTCATGCGCCAAAAGTATATCGTTGGTAATTGGAAGATGAACCAATCAGTGTCTTCCCTTTCAAGCTTCTTTGAAAATCTCTCTATCGATGAAACAACCTGCGAAACGTGGGTCAGTCCTCAGGCCATGCATATCCCAAGAGTGCTTGATGCCGCTCAAAATATTAAAAAGAACTTTCAAGTGGGTGCTCAAAATATTTGTGAGTTTGATAATGGTGCCTACACCGGTGAAAACTCCGCAGAAAGCTTAAAGGATCTCGGAGCTACCTTTACTCTCATTGGTCACTCAGAAAGACGCCATATTTTCAAAGAAGATCATGCCCTTCTTAACCGTAAAATTAAACATGCTCTTAAGCATGACCTGACTGTCATCTTCTGTATCGGAGAGCAACTTGAAGAGAGAAAAAATGGCATGACAGAAGCCGTTCTTAAATATCAGCTTCAAGAAGGTCTCAAAGATTTTCCCGCGGATAAATCCCTGAGGGAAAAACTGATCATTGCCTATGAACCCGTTTGGGCCATAGGCACTGGAGAGGTCGCTAGCCCCGAGCAAGCACAAGAGGCCCATCACTTTATTAGAAAGTTCATCACTTCAGACCTCGACTTTCAGGGGGACACGGTGCCCCTTCTCTACGGTGGCTCAGTTAAGCCTGCTAATGCTGAGGGTCTTCTCGGACAAGAAGATATTGACGGTGCCCTCGTCGGCGGTGCGAGTCTTAAGGGAGAAGATTTCTCTGCCCTCGCCCAGACAGCCTCTAAGTAGCTAAAATTAATAGCTTTTCTTGGTGAAAATCTTTTCTCACCCTTTGGGAGTACCTTGTCAAAAACAGCTTTTTCAGGTACTTAAGTTCATTCAAAAGTTTTTTTTAAAGAGTCAAAGGACAAACTATGACCACCACGTTGATGATTTTCCAAGCTGTTGTTTCTATTCTTCTTATCGTTCTCGTTCTTCTTCAGTTTGGTAAAGGTGCAGAAGCTGGTCTTCTCTCTGGTGGTGGCGAAAGTATTATGACTGGTGCTCAACAAGGTAATATCCTTAGTAAGGCAACTGTCGTTCTTTCTATTCTCTTTATGGGAAATTCTGTTCTTCTCTCTAAAATTCAAAGTGAGAAGGCTACAAGCTCTCTTCTTGATAATGAAGCACCTGTAGCGCGTCCTCTTAACACAGACGCAATGGACACCAAAGCAGCTCCAACGGCGGCACCAACCGAAGCACCAGCTGCTGAAGGTACAGACGCTAAGAAAGAAGCTGCTCCAACAGAAGCACCAAAAGCAGAATAATCTAAAAGATTATTTCGCAGGTCTGACCAAGCCATGAAATTTGAAACTGTAGAACTTATCAAGAAGGAATTTCACCATCTTGATACGATCTTTTTTAATAGTGCTTACTTTGGCCCCTCTCCCTATTCGGCAAAGCAAAAAATTAGTCGAGCAGTCCAAAAAGAACTCGATCCTTCTTTTTATAGTTACAATAATTGGATGGGGATCCCTGAACGAGTGCGTGAACAGATCGCAATACTCCTTGAGTGTTCTCCCAATAACATCACCCACTCAACTTCTACCAGTGATGTCATCAATATCATTGCTAATGGCCTGGAGTTCAAAGAAGGTGACATTGTATGTGCTGTTGATAAGGACTACCCTTCAAATGTTTTGCCGTGGATGCGTGCTGAGGAATTAACTCCTCTCACTTTTAAGCTCCTCGACCTTGGAGATGAGGTCGTGCCAACGGCTGAGTGGCTAGCAAAGGTCCTTCCTAAAGAATGTAAAGTCTTTGATATGTCCTATGTGACATTTGATACCGGCAAGAAAATGGATATTCTTGAGATCGGTAAGCTTTGCCAAGAAAGAGGTATCTTCTTCATTGTCGATGCCACTCAAGCTCTCGGTGGAATGAGAATTACCAAAGAGGAGCTTGCGGTCATTGATGTGCTCTCTGTGAGTTCCTATAAGTGGATGCTAGGACCCTATGGTCATGCCTTTGCCTATTTTAGCGACCGCGCCATTAAAGAAGTTCACCACAGAAATGGCAACTGGATCACTTCTCCCAAATCTAAAGTGGTCTACAACCTCTTGGACTACACAACAGAAACACTACCCGGAGCCAGAAAATATGATCGCGGCCAGGCCCCCAATATGTTGGTGAGTGCTTGCCTTGAAGCTGGCCTTGAATTTCTCCAATGCGTAGGTCTGGATGTCATTCAAAAGCACAACCATGAACTACGCGACTACTTTCTTGAAAACTACCCGGCCAAGAAGTTTGAGTTAATTACACCCAAAGAACATATGGCCAATATCTTAAGTCTTAAGGCCACAAGCATTGACCCCATCACTCTTGAGCGCGAACTGAAATTCAGAAATGTTGACGTGAGTATTAGGCAGGGAAATATGCGCCTAAGCTTTCATATTTTCAACACCAAAGACCAAGTCAATGAGTTGATTAGGGCCTTGGATATCTAGCTCAGCGCCGCTGAAAGTAATTCAAGAACTCTCTTTTATACTTCCCAAATTTTTAAAATGTTTTTTTAGACCTATCGTACTTTGGCTTATTTGAGTTCGCTTCGCGATGCCGCGGGCAAGCCCTAGCATCTCTTCGCAAGTCACAGACATCTGTGTGTCATTTAACATGCCACTGGCATGTTATGCCACACGATGCTAGCTTGCTTTTTTCTTATCCGTTTTAACTTTACCAAAATTCTGCTCGTCTTTCTTTAAAAAGTCAGAACGCTGAATTTTTGGTCCGGCCTTTTGGAGTGGAAGGACATTCTTTGGCTGGCAGGGATCGAAGTCATCTGGAAGCTCTTGATGAGATTTTCCTTGGAGAACAACATTTACATTTTCTCTAAAGACTTCAAAGATTTTAGGATCTATCTTTCTGCCCACAGAGCGAGACATAACCTCAAGAGCATCTTCCGTAGAGAGGACCTCGTGATAGGAACGCTTCGTGGTAATCGCATCATAGAAATCGGCAATGGCCGTAATTCTTGCAAAGACACTGATTTCCTTGCCCTGAAGCTTATTAGGGTAGCCGGTGCCGTTGTAATTTTCATGATGCTCGCCCACAACTCTTTTAATCACGTCAAAATTTACATCTTGGCAGCTGCAGTTGTGCTCGTTGAGAAGCTCTAAACCAAAACCGGGGTGCTTTTTAATGACACCAAAGTCTTCATCTGAAAGCTTACCGGGATTATTAATAATCCGCGTAGGTATCTTTATTTTTCCAAGGTCATGGAGGAGTCCCCCCATTCCGGCCATAACCAATTCCTCGCGAGAGGCATTAGGTTTAAGGGCCTTCATTATGGAAATAGAATACATCGCTACATTAATTGAATGGTCGTAAGTATAGAAGTCATGAAAGGAAAGGTCTGCAATGAGTTGCTGGACCTCTGAAATATCGTAGTCCTGAATAACATCTACCATCGATTCAACTGATTCCTTACAGCCATCGATCGTTTCTTCGAGAAGCTCATTAGAAAACTCAAGGTCCCTTTCAAAGATCCCTTGTAGGTAGGTAATAGCAGAGTCTTTAATAACTGTAGCTTTTTCAAGGTCAGGTGCATTGTCTACAGAAACTAAGCTTCTCATATAAAGTTCGCGCTCATCCTCTCTTACATAGAGCTGATAATATTTTTCACGAAATGTTTCGAGGTCTTGAAGAGTAACAGAGTTGCCCTTCTTATGAATTTTTACGAATTTCTCTCTCTTCGCGTGGGTGGAAGAGTTGATATAAATATCATAGGGAACCGCTTGATCCAGAAGGACCAAACCAAATGATATTGAAAAAAAACTGTGTTGTTTTTCTACCATGACCTATTACCTATTATTATTATCGGTCAGTTCCCTACTTTTCTTTTGTTATTTCCCTAAGACACAAAGACCTAAGCCACTATAATCACGTCACTAGTCATCAAACATCCAACTAAAAGCCCGTCGCGTTTTGAGAAAATCCACGACCCCATCAACAACACCCTCTTCCTCACCAGTCTGCTCCTGTGCGGGAGCTTCATCCATTTCTTTTAATCGGGATGCTAGCTCCCTTTGGATATCCCCTTCGCTCTTTAGGCCCTCAGTATTTCCGTCTTTAACGCTTTCACCAACACCAGCCTGTTCTTGGACTGGCTCATCGATTGTAATCTTAACTTTATCAATGCGAGGACCACGAGCACGCTCCTCTTGTTCTTCTTTGAGCTTTGCCATTTTCGCCTTGAGGGCCTCAAGCTCCTTTTCTACACTTTGTTCAACCTTGGGAGTTGGGGTTGCACCTGCAACTGGTTGCTGGGGAGGTGAAGATTGACTTGGTGCCTCGACTGGACTGGCTTCTTGGGGCGCGACCTTCTTTAAAACATCCTTACTCTCATTGAGAATTTTTTCTGGCTTAAATTCAGCTTGAGCCTTATTGAGCTGATTTTCAATATTTTCTGCACGACTTGAGTCCATCATTTCTTCTAACGATTCTTTAGCTGTCTCGGCTTGCTCTCCTTCAAACTCTTTCTCCATTTCACCTTCAAGTTCCTCAGTGAATCCTTCGCTCCCTTGGCCACCACTCCCCCCTGTCGCCGAAACTCCCAAAGCATTGGTATTTACTGAAGGAGTGTTCTGAGTGTCATCAGCTGGCCTGACCTCCTGCTTTGGAGGCTTTGCCATTTTGTTTTCTATGACTCGTTGGCGGTACTCCGCTTCCCTTTTTAATCTCTTTTCTCGCTCAGCAAGCTGCTGCTCCATTCTCTTTTTCATTTCTTCAAAAGAAAGATCCTCAACTGGAGCAGAACTCTGAGTATTTGAAACCTCTTGAACCTTATCCTCTCGCTTCTTCTCTACAACAACAGGACTACTTTCCTCACCAACAGATTTAGCCATATTGGTAGAGGCCTTCACTTCCACGGTCGTAGTAGGGGCGGTTCTTTCCACCTGAGGTACTATGGGTTCGCGAGTGGTATTGGTATTCTTTTGAGCTGGAGAAGTCTCCTGAAGATTGAATTCTTCTTTTATTGAATCTTGGACATTTTCTTTAGCAAGCACACGCTGAATAGGCTTGGCCTTTTGATCTTGAGTCCCATTTTTAGTCTTAGATTCGGGCTCAGGAGCTTCAGCGACTTCCTCTTCTTCATTTTCAGCTCTTAGCTTTTTGAGGAACTTCATATTCTCTCTTTGTTTTTGGCGCTGCGCTTCTATCTCCTGAGTTAATTCTTCTTTCTTCTCTTGAATGACCGTACGATTTTCAATACTGAGGACTTCTCCTGTTTCAAAGAGAGTTTTGTAAATGAGCTCCTTTTGGAAAAAGGCGAGTGTAAGTAGACCAAGGAAAATAATCTTTCCTTTATTTCGTTCAAGAGAAGATTCAACTGCGATCTCCTCATCTAACATAGATGCAAGAGCCTCTTGCCGACTTCTATGGTGGTCTCTTTTCTTCTTACCGGGCTTTTCTTTTTTTCTGCCGGTAACCAGTTTATCAAGACCTGTCTTAGCCCTTGCACTAACGACATTCTCTTCAAAGCCGAAGTCAAACTCCATTTCCCTGGCCTTGATATTTTTGGCCTTCTCTTTTTGCCGCTGTTGAAACTCTTTAAACGCATTAATTTTTTCTACCACATCGCTAATGGACCACTTTCCAAATTCTTGGAACTTTTCCAAATCATGCTGATAATCGCTCTTAAAGAGAGTTTTCATGAGCTTACTGATATCGGATTCATGAAAGTCGGGGTAAGTCTGATAGAGGAACTTCATCAAGGCCTTATTGAAGGCCTCCATGTCTTTATGGCGATTATCAGGCTCTTTACTTAAGGCCTTTAAAATAATTTGATCTAATTTCTTGGGGACCTTTTTATTTAAGCGAGAAGGAGCCTTTGGCTCACATTCCATAATTGTTTTAAGAGTGAGGAGCTGATCCGCCCCAGTAAAGGTCTTCTCCCCTGTTAGCATTTCCCACAGGGTAAGGGCGACTGCAAATTGATCATAGCGATGATCAATTTTCTTACCTTCAAGGTACTCCGGGGCAAAGTAATTAATTTTCCCCTTAATCGTTCCCTCTTCTTCCTCAGTTGAATTGGTATCGGCCTTAGCAATACCAAAGTCAATGACCTTAACAAAGCCGTCATAACTCAACATAGCGTTATGAGGAGAAATATCTCTGTGAACAATATTGTACTTTTGCCCGGTTAACTGATTGGTGAAGTTATGAGCATAGTGAAGAGCTTCCGCCATTTTACTTGCGATAAAAATGGCCATTGGTATAGGGATCGTTTTCTTTTGCTTCTTTAAGACATCGATAACCACCATAAGATCTTTACCGTGGATGTATTCCATCGAAACGAAGAGGTTCTTACCGATTTTCCCATAATCAAATGTCGTGTTGATATTAGGATGATTGAGACCAAAGCTCACTTTAATTTCATCAACAAACATCTGCACAAATGATTCATCAGAAGAAAACTTCTCTTGAACCATTTTAATGGCGACCATTTTATCGGCCTCATCACCTTCACCAAGGTAACGAGCACGACAAACCTTGGCCATACCCCCGTCAACTAAGTGATCAAGGAGAAAGTAATTTCCATGAATTTGTGGGTATTGATCCCCTTTGTTGGTGAATATGGGGTCACTGACGAGGGCCTTATCCTCTTCAGTGAGGATCTCAAGTTCATCTACATCCTCACCCTCTCCACCTTGAGCGGCATCTTGCAAGGCCTTCAGGGTATCGGACTTCTCCCCTTTCTTCTTACGGCAAGCATTATTCATCGCCTCTCTTTGAGCACGAGTATGTTCTGCAATAGAGTCTTTCTTTGCCTCTCCTTTAGTATCCAAACTAAAAATAGAGGTATCCATTTCCTCATCTGCGATTTCTAAATCGTCTTCTTTAAAGATATTGGTTTGATCAGCATTTTCTACTTTGCGCCAGTCATTTTTAAGGTCAAAGCCCAACTCATCTGAGGAGTCTTCTTCAATTGGCTCAATGATCTGTTTCTTTGCACTACTCATACGCTCATCTTTTCGACATTTAGGTCCTTAAACCCAATAGGAATCTGCGTACATAAGGAAGATTATTTCAATTCCTATCGCCTACTTTCGAAGAGTTAGACAAGGAATCTCCTCATCCTTGCCTAGCACTTGGTTATTGATCCCACCTGAGAATCGCGCCAAACTGACATCATGAAAGTAGCAGTAGATATTCTCAAACCCCATATCCAAAGTAGTCTTTACACCTTGAGGGCGCTCAAAGAGGTGAATGACTATGTCTTTCAATTTGGCCTTCTCAATCGCGTCTCTAGCTTTTTTGATCAGCCTCTCAGAAATCCTGAACTAGCTAAGCGCTATCAAAAAGACTTGCTCAATGAAGTGTGGAAAACAATTAAGTGGGACAGAGATAATATCATCAAAGGAATTTATCCCGCTTCAGTGATAAAACATCGTAGCCTATGGCAAAAAACCCAGGGCATGGTGAAGATTCTCATGGACTACCCCCAAGTCATTTCAAGAAGGAAGAAGAATCAAACTCTTATTCAAAAAGAAAGTAGTGATCAATTTCCCGATTACTTTACCAGGGCCTTTCATTTTCAAAGCGACGGTTATCTTAGTAAAAAGTCGGCTGAGCTATACGAACAGCAGGTCGATATCCTCTTTACAGGCCTATCAGATATCATGAGGCGTAGTTTCTTTCCCTTTTTGGCCAGGAGTTTACCTAGGGACCGTCATCTCAATATTCTTGAAATGGCGTGTGGTACAGGCAGAGGAACAGAGATGTTAAGAGAAGTATTTCCCAATGCATCTTTTACACTCAATGACTTAAGTCCTCATTATCTAGAATATGCCAAAGACAAGTTTAAAGACCTAAACGGTTTCAAATATATCAATGGAGAAGCCGATAAGCTGAATTCCCTTGAGGATAAAAGTTTTGATGTCACTTTCCACATTTATCTTTTTCACGAAATACCCCAGGAAACGCGTATAGCGGTACTAGAGGAACAGATTCGCCTAACAAAGGATGATGGATTCATCATCATCTGTGACAGCTTACAAACCCGTGACCGTCCGGAATGGAAAGAGGTTTTAGAGGACTTTCCCAAACGTTACCATGAACCTTTTTACCGCAACTTTCTAGAAGATGACTTTAAACCTATGGCCAGTGAACTCGGACTTACTCTTGTTCACGAGCAAAAGGTCTTACTAACCAAATGTCTGATTTTCAAAAAATAAAAACGATATTTAATGATTGGTTCACAGAGGTTAGTAAGGACCTAAAAAAGCGCGGCGCTTATTGGAATCCAACCCTGATAAGTGGTCAGCAAGAAGCAAGAACAGTCGTTCTAAGAAGTCTTGAAAAGGATGAGGAATCTCAATGCCCACAGCTCATCATTCACACAGATATCAGGTCACAAAAGTGGAAGGAGTTACAAGAGAATCCTAAAGTCACCTTGCATTTCTACTGCCCCAAAAGAAAGTGGCAGATGAGAATAAAGGGCCTAGCGACTTTGCACCATCATGACCCCGAAGCTCAAATAGAATGGCGCCGCCTCTCTTCAAACTCGCAACAGATTTACACCCTCAAGCATCCCCCCGGTAATGAAGTGGTCTCACCACAGGAGGGCTATACCTTCACTCAAAATAAGGATGAGGCACTCAACTTTGGCGTTATCAATATAGCCCCCCTCACTTTGGAGAGCCTCCAGCTCTCTCACCCCATGAGGGAATCTCTTCATATTCGCGCCCTATGGCATATTAAGTCCAATACTTTTAAATACCTAGCCCCCTAAAGAAGCCCCTCCCAGAAGTGTCAAAAACCCTTTCGCCAAAGAAGTTTTTACAAAATTTCCCCGACCTATTCCCTCTCGTCCTATAAGGATAGGTATGAAGACCCCCACTAAGATTATTTCTCCCCTTATGCTTGGCCTCCTCATGTTTGGCCCTAATAGCGCTCACGCATCTCTGGGTCGAAAAGTTAACCCGAAGACTCTTCCTGAGGGGCTATGTCGACTTGAGTTTATTCATAATGAAACTGGGGATACTTTTCACTGTACGGGCTCAGTCATCGGAAAGCGAAACATTAAAACCGCCGCCCATTGCTTTCATCGCTCAACTCTCAATAAAGTGCGCTGCCTAGGTGAAAACAAAGAAAGTGATGTAGCAGCATCACAAATCTATCCAGAGTTTGATCACGAATTTATCAAGAGAGATAAACATAACCGTTGGCAAGATCAGGCCATGATTACTCTTAAGGAAAACTTAAAAGTAACCCCCTTTAAGGCGGTTATTGATCAGAGTGAATATCTTAAGCTTCTTTCTACTGGAGCAAAGTGCCTTATCGCAGGCTTTGGTCTGCAAGAACAAGCGATCCTCGGAACCGGCTTTTTAAGTGGTAGCCTCTATGAGGGCAATCTTATCGACCATCAAGAAAAGGTTTTATTGGCCCGTGGCCGTCACCTGTTTGAACTTCTTCCCGGAGATTCAGGAGGTCCTCTCCTTTGTTACCAAGATGGCCTGTGGTATGACCTGGGATCGGCCAGCGCTCATGACTGGGATCATAGTAGTGTCTACGCACCGAACTTCGAGGTTCGAAAATGGTTAAGTCAATTTCCGATAGCGATTGAGGCAAAACATTTTGCTCCTCTTCCCCAATCTAAAGAAAAGAAAATCACCATCGAAGTGGGCAAGACCTACTACTTAAAGCGCTACTCACAAATATCAGAGCTTGAAACAAATGACAGCTTCTTCAATGGCGATAATCGCTATACGACTATTGAAGTCGATAAGGTCGATGGAGAGACTGTTTATGGAAAGGTGAGTTCTTTTGGTTCAAGCCAGTTTTACTTATGTGAAGAAAATTTTCTCTGCTATGGTCAATCCCTTTTGGCAAAGATCTCCATCAACGACATAAGCGGCCAAAAGATTTCAGCTTTAGACCGCCTTTATGATCCCTTTGAATAAACTCGACTAAAAATTAAAAAAAGCGCCACAATGGGCGCCTTTCTTCACATTTATGAATTTAAGTTTTTTCTAAAACGGGATGTCGTCAGCAGTGAAGTTTGAATCTGTAGAAATATCATATTCCTGATTCATCACGCTGTTATTTTGAGGACCCATTTGAGAGTACTCATCTTGCTGAGAACGTCCTTGAGAAGCACCAGCTTGGCCACCAAGAAATTGAACATTTCTGGCGTTGATTTCTGTTGTGTAGCGCTTTTGACCTTGCTTATCTTCCCACTGACGAGTCTGAAGAGAGCCTTCAATAAACGCCTGACGGCCTTTTGCGAGGTACTGATTGCAAAGCTCAGCAAGCTTGCCCCAAACGACAATACGATGCCATTCAGTCTTTTCTTGTTTTTGACCACTCTTATCAGTCCACGACTCTGAAGTCGCAAGAGAGAAGTTACAAACGGCAGAACCTGATGGTGTGTACTTAAGTTCTGGGTCTTGTCCGAGGCGGCCGATAAGCATTACTTTGTTAATACTCATGAGAGATGTCTCCTGTTTTTAAGCATAGTGGGAACAACCTTGAGAATCCTACTATGGCAGTTAAGGCATAAGCCTATGTGTTGTATGAAACTTCAACATAGCTTGAAGATCAAGCTTTTAGAAGCGCCATTTTCTTGCCAATTCTTGCTGCACGAGGGGTGCATCATAGGAGAATTCTAAGTATTGAAAAAGAGAGGAATATGAGTTGGGTTAAGGCGCAGAAGCTTCCTCAAAAGACTCATTTTGGGCCATTTGGGGCACTTCAGGGCCTTCTTGTGGTTTTTGCTTATCTTCCCAAAACTCTGCGACCCGGCGCCTTGCAACCTTCACATCACGCTTATACCAAGAAGCATCAAAGCCACAATGGGGACAGGGGACTTCCCTGCTAAAGAGAATGCGGCGGGTCCCCTCAAAGGCAAGCCATATGGGGAAGAAGGCTGCCAGCATTTTGAAGCCGGCCAGAGGAAAGGCCACAGCTGTTAAAAAGCCGGTGAGCAAAGTGATCTGAACGTAGTTAAGTGCCGTCAAACGATGACTGGTGGTTATACAGCGCTCTGTCCGGCATAGGGGGCAAAAGAAATGAAGCGCAGGTTTTTTAAAGCGATAGGTGCGCGATTCTAAGGGCCGCCAATTTTTATCTCGTTGAAAAGTACCGTCCATTGAACACATCCTCCATGACTATTATATCCCGCTCCCGTGGCCTTTATTTAGGGGGCAGAAACTACCCGAGTACCCCACTAAGGCATCATAAAAAAGGCCAGAAGCCGCCCTGCGACGGCCCCTGGGAGAAGCATCTGATTTGTGAAGGGAGGCCTAAGCCTACACCTGGTGAAAAGTGATGCTTGAAGGGACTTCCGAATCAGCCAACGTACAACCTCCTTGCCCTCGGTACAACAAGGAGCGTTATTTTAGGTTCAAAAGGCATTCCAACTTAAAAACCAAAGTAATCAAGTACTTACTGGACTTCGTTGACCATGTATTTTGACCCTAGTAGCATTAAGACACCTCATACAGGCACGACCTCTAAAGGAATTTCAAGGACATCATGGAAGGTCAGAAACCATCCTGTAACTCACAGAAAAACCAAAAGAAAATCCAGGATAAGAAGAACTGGCGCGAGGCCGGTCAACTTTCTATTTTCCTGGGAATGGTTCTCTTGGTGGTGACAACATTTGTCGCCTTCGTGATTAATGTCGGTCTCTTTGTGAAGGCCAAAATTAATTTACAAAACTCTGTCGATGCCGCTGCCTATGCTGGTGCGGCCGTGCAAGCACGCCAGCTAACAAATATTGGTTATCTCAATTGGGAAATTCGTAACACCTACAAAGAGTGGCTTTTTAAATATTACATCCTGGGAAATATTGGCCTTGATGCTATCGATAATATTGGAGGCAATGAGCCTTCCGTAACTGGCGGATGTCCCGGTGGCTTTGCCCTTAATAACGGTGGTATGAATTTTCGTCTGCGCCAATTCAAAGGTAGCGACTGTCGCTATTATAAAGCCGACGTGTACGACCACTACAATGTTCCTTCGATTTGTATCCACTTTGGCTCCAATAATAATATCTGTGAAATCGTCACCCTTCCTGGTCTTCCACGATTCAATACAGTTGGTCTGCCAAGTATTTCTGAGCAGCATGAATCTTTTCTGAACAATATCGTGGCAACAAAGTCTGATGACTGTTCAAGTCGATCCAATATCAACCTTGGCGCCGCCATGCTTTGGACCTATGGAACTGGTAACGCCAACATGATGCCGGGAGTACCGGAAATCGCTCCGACTCGCATTGGTGCTTGGGTTCAGTCCCTTGAGCTCGCACTGAGAATGAGAAACCTTGAGGCCATTGTTAATCAGCCGCCACTCGATTTACCCATGTGCCGAAATGCCTTAGGGGACACACCCTGCACGGAAATTGAAGACATCATGAATGATGGCTCTAGCCTTCCTTTTAATGAAAGATCGGTAAAAGCTTTTTGGAGTGCTTATCGCAATCTTAGTGGCGGTGTTTTTAAAGAGAATAATAATAGCCAAGACTTTGCGGCAGGATTTCTTCTTAGAGAACTCAAACCCAATCCCTACCCTGCTGCCGAAAATTCCTTAAGTGGCTTTCTCATTCCTGCTGGAGAACCGGCCCTCGAAAAGCATTACCTTGACCTCAAGGTCATGCCCATTAACTATGCACTTTTCTACACCAGCTTTTACTCAAAAACCGGTGAGTTTTCTGGTGTGACAGACACGCCTGATTCTGAAGGTGAGTGTGGTGGCACAAAGACCGCCTTGCCCGCTCCCGGTTATATTCTAGGCTTTGTAAAAAACCCAGAAGTCGTCACCTACTACGCTGTTGAAGGTGAAGCTAAATTTATCGGCCTCTTCTATCCCTTTTCCGATCCTGATGGGATCACTCTTAAGACTTACGCTGCTGCTAAGCCTTTCGGAGGCCGTATTGGTCCCGCGCTCTTTGATCCAGGCTTTTCTGGTGCTGACACTCAGGTTAAAACTCGCGATGACAACAAAAGATCCTCATCCAATTATATTAGTGCCTTTAATACGGCGGGCTTACCAGACCCTAGTACGGACGCAGGTGTAAACACTCTTCTTGAAGGGGGTTACCCCGTTCCTACCATCAGTGACTTTTGGGTTTCGAGTACGGGCAGTGCTGTCGTCGGTGGCAACCCTGTGGAAAGTGGATCGACAGGCTTTGGCATCCCTAACCTTCTCTACGATTTTCAAAGTTATAATGAGATCAGGACTCTTGGTGACGGTGTTCTTCCTGTTAACGATTTAAAAAATGCGGCCAACGACAGTGAAGCTTATCAAATTAATGTGCCAGAGCAGGACTTTGGTCTCTACGACATCGATCAATTCACAAAGTTTAAAGACAATAAAGTCGGCTCAGGTGGAGCGGCGATCTTCTCCGTGCAAGAAATCCATGCCAGTATCCATCGCGTTCGCAGAGCAACTCGTTATGAGGCCCTCAATTATATGATCCCTCTTCTTGATGACGGCACCAATCCCACCGCTCAAGATGCCAATTCCTATGTCCAAGAAGTGGTGGGCGCCCCACCTCCAGCAGGAGATGCCAACACCAAAGTTTATCGCCTCTTCGCCCCCCTCTACGGCAATGAAACTCTCTATAACTCTCCCGCTGCCATTGTCGGCATCATCAACCGCTATATTCAAGAAAACTCAAGTGCTATCACGACCTATACTGAGGCCCTCAAGCAGATTGCCACCGGCATGAGGAACCAAGCATCACGTGGTGGGGATGCCTATGTCACAGCAGCTGAAAGTATCTACAAAGAACCTCTTAACGGACCTCACTCTAGTAATGATATCAATAGCCCTGAATGTAAGAGTCTTTCCATGGCCCAAAAGTTCGCAGCTTTTTTCTCTGACACGCCCAAGGGTTGTGGCATTACTCCACTGGCCGACTTGACGCGAGAATATTTTAACAATGGTCCTTCACTTAGAGGGGCTGATTTTCAGTACTATTATCGAAGTACTTGGCAGGCACCAACTTTTGCCCCCAATCTTGAAGAGGCGCTGACAGGCTTTATGCCTGGACCTCGTCAGGGTGCCGACGCTGATGGCAATTATGCCTCCCCCTTTGGTGGAGATGTCCAATCAGGTAGGAGAAACTCCTATTCCACCAAATTCATCCCGTTAAAGAAG
>JAUIBX010000310.1 GCA_030427595.1 Bacteriovoracia bacterium
TTGAGTTGAGACATCCGTGTCCTCCTGTCTTGAATGTTTGCTTCAAGTCTAGGAGGTAGGGTAAATGACTTCAAGAACCTGCTTCACGCCTGACGTACGTTCTAACTAAGATTAGGAATATTAATTAATAAAATTTTCATTTAATTCAAAAAGGAGTGAATTTATGAAAAAGGTTTTAATCACATCGGCCGCTCTTATGATGGCAGGACAATCAGCTTACGCCACGAAGGCAAGAATGCAAGGTCTTGGTCAAAGTCAAGAAATCGGCTCATTCTACCTTCAAGACACACGTAACATTTTTCGTAACGCCGCTTATGCTGCTGAACTTAGTGACTATGTTATTGCTGAATGGAACGACGCTGCTGTTAACTCATCTACAAGTGACGGTGAAGGCGGGATCTTCCAAAGAAATGGCAACCTAAGCTACGGTCTCTACTTTGGTGCCGACATCGCTGAAAGAACCCAAAACTCCGGCAAGTCTACTGGATCTTTCACTAATACTGACGATCTTATCGACCTCTTCGTTGGTGGTGGTGACGAGATGAAATGGGGTGCTCGTCTTAACTACGGTAAGAATAAGCCTTTATCAGGTGTGAACACTTTTTATGGTGTTGGCCTTGGTGTTATGACTGACAAGTGGGAAGCTTACACCAACCTTTCTATTTCAAATGAATCTGAGAAAAACGCCAGTACAGACAAGTTTGAAGGTGAGCTTAGCTACGAAGTGGGCTTCACTTACAACATCATGGAAGGAACAACTGCTTGGGTTGAGTACAGCTCATTTGGCTACGACAGAACAGTAAGTAACGCTATTACTACTGTTGAAAACATGAGAGTTAACGCTGGTGTTGGTAAAGAGTATAAAATCTCTAAAACAAGCCGTGTCATTACTGATGTCTCTTATTTCTACAATGACCAAGACTCAACAGCTTCTGGCACAACAACAAATACAACCACAAGAGGTCTTGATGTGAATATTGGTTTTGAAGCTGATGCCAACTCATGGCTTACTTGGAGAGGTTCTGTTAAGCAAGACCTAACAGCAGAGCTCTTCGGTGTAATTGAAACAGCTAACACTAATATCAACGGTGGTGCGACCCTTAACTTTGGTAAGCTCATGGTTGATGGAACAATCGGTTTTGGTAGTGGGAAAGTTGGAACTAACGACTTCCTAGGCCAAGTAGGTGTTCATTACTGGTTCTAAAATTTACCATTAACGGGTAAATTTCATCTTCTCTAAAGGCGTCCTCTCGTAGGGCGCTTTTTTTTTAACCATTGCCGCCGTATTCTTCACGTTCGACAATCTTCATTCTCTTTAAGAAGTCTTCTTTGTCTTTGTCAGATAAGGCATCATCGAGATACTCAGAAAACTTCTTTTTGTCCTTGTTGTAAAGAGCAAAGAACATCTCCACTACATAGTGCTGCTGATTAAGTGCTAGGATCGACTTATATTCAGAAAGAAGTTTTATAAGGAACTTCTTATCTAAGGATTTTTGGTAATGCTTAACGGCCTTTCGCAAGGCCTTATCGAGGGCGAGAGGGTCTTTCTTTGCGCCCTCTACTTTTGCCTGCACGTCTTCAAAAATGACTTTTGAATCACTATCCATTCCAAATGTCCCACAGGACATCAAGAAGAAGGTCAAGAATGTCAAAATCACTTTTCTCATTTCATCAACTCCATTCCCTATTTTTAATTATCACAGGGAACATAGGCACCAACTAATTGCCTAGCACTATTGGTCTCACTAATGGGGCGAGAGCCAATGTAGTCACTTATATATTCATTAGGTCCGGCCTTAAATTCAATATGGCCAGGATTACCGGAACGATTATCAGTACGTTTATAAACTAAAATTGAATTAATAGGGGCTTCTCTAACATTTGTTGTCACATTACAAAAGCCTCTTCTTTCAAGAAGACCTTGGCTATGAGCATCGTAAGCATTAACTGAAGGGATGTAATCATTAACCGCTCCTCCTTGAAGAAGGGCCAGTTTTACGTGACGCCAGCAATACCCGGTAGAGGAACCGGGGTTTTTAGATTGATTACATGAGTTCACCGATTGACCTGTACATCTCGTAGAAGCAAGCCTTCTTGCCCAAGCGACAGCTCTTTCCATACCCTCAGCATTTTCGGGAATTTCCCCATCCCATTCAACCTCTCCATAGTCCCCCACATTATTGGACGCCTGTTCAGTCATGCGAGCAATATCTTCATCCATTCTTTCGGCATTGACCCAATCTAAATTAACGAGGTCATCGCGAATAGAATTCCACAAACTTGAGATTTCATTTAACTGACTGCGGGTGACATTATCACCAAACTCAAGGCACATCATATTGGCCACAGGACTGGTCATGGCCATCAACGCTTCACAAGTATTTCCACTTTGGCGCGGGTTATTTTGGCAAAATTCAATGATGGCCTCTAAGTGTTTACGGTATAGACCACGAAATTCTTCATTATTGGCGACCCTTTCATAGAGCTCTCTTAGATTATTAAGCTCGCCATCTTCCCCTCTAAAATTGGTTGTGGCCAAACGGTAACAGGTTCTTGTGAAGTGGGTGTAATCGGCATTACCGCCATTTTTCTCAAGAGAAACACAAATCCCCCCTTCATCAGGCTGAGTTCTTGTGCCACCAGGACCAAAAAGAACGGGATTACAGGTGCGATATTCAAAATTGTCATTACTTTGGGCCTCACAATTTTGACTACCTTGATAGGCATGACCAAATTCTTGAATAGCAGGATGGTTTCTAATTTCATCTTCCCATGGCTTCTTACATGAGCCATCAATCCTTACAGAAGGCCACCCACCAAAGAAACACACCTCTCCACCCACCTCACTGGCCACGGCCTCAGCGATAAAAAGACCTAACAAAAATTGAAGGGGGCTTGGGGCCTGCTCATAAGAGCTGGTAGCATCAGGATAATATTCTTTGGTGTTAATAAAATTACGGTCTTCTTGAAGAACAATGAGGAACATTGTTCGGT
>JAUIBX010000311.1 GCA_030427595.1 Bacteriovoracia bacterium
GACCCCACCCTTCAACGTAACCCGTATAGCCGCCGTATTTGAGAAGCTCTGGTTTTTCTTCTTGTTCCACTGCGATCATGATTTGCAGGTGGTGACCAGGCATGGCCTCATGAAGAGTAAGAGGCACCATTTCCCATTTGGGGCGGGTTTTGAGGTCATAGGTGTTGGCGTAGAAGATGCCCGGCTTTCCCGCATCAATATTGCCACGGTAGTAATAGGCCGTAGGAGCCGATTTTTCCATATAGGCCGGAGTGGGCTCAATGCCATAGGGGGTTTGAGGCAGTTTCTTAAAGACCCTCAGTAGACGACCGTCGGCAATCTTGGCAATGGCGCGGTAATCTCTTAAAAGGTCTTCTTTCTTCTTATAGAAGAACTTGGGGTGGGTTCTTAGATACTTAAGAAAGCTTTTAAAGCTGCCTTTATAGTTGAGCTTCTTTATAACTTTCTTCATTTCAGCTTTAATGCGAGCGACTTCTCTTAAGCCTAGTTGATGAATGTCTTCTGCTTTCTTATCAAGGGTGGTGTAACTTTTGATACTGTAGTTATACCAGGCCTCTCCATTGGGAAGAGTGGAGAAGCCAATCTCCTTTCTGCAGTTGGGGATATATTCCTTTTCCACGTAGCTCTTTGCCCTCTTATAGGCAGGAATAATTTTAGTGAGAAGTTTCTTTGCTCTGCTAGTAAAGTCTCTCTTTTGTTTCTCACTAAAGTCTTGTGGGTACTTTTGAAAGGCCTTTACAAGAGGGTTCTTCTTAAAGTCACCTTCAATCATGGCATCAAATTGGCGAGGAACGTCCGATAAAGTCACCTTGGGAGGGGTGATGCCCTTTTTTAGGCCTTCTCTTAAGAAGGTGAGGTTGGCCTCGATCCTTTCGGGAACAGACTCCATCCTCTTTAAGATATTTTCATAGTCTTTTTTAGTGCGCGTGGGCATGCGAGACAGGAGATTGGCGATATTTTGCTGAAAGCCTCCGAGTTGATCCATCACCACGTAGTGGCCAGGGAATTGGAGGCCCTCAATACTTTCTTCCATGTCGGCGTAATAGAGATCGTAGTAGAGGCGCCACTTACCCGTCAGTTCTTCCTTATCGATTTCTTTAAGATCAGCGAATTGTGAGCGGGTGTAATCCTTATTCTTTTCCACGGATTCAAGACTGAGTTCTGACCAGCGGTCATTATAGATGCCACCTTTATAATTCACCCATGTGGACCACTCAGGGTAGCGCTCCATATTGTTATCCCAATGGCGAGCGAGCAGGTCTTTAAATTTCTTTTCTTCGCTGTTGAGGTCTTTACTATTGTGAGCACAACCTACAATGAAGAGGAGGATACTTAAAAGAATCGCCTTCACAAAATTCCCTTGGTCTTTAGTTAATAAGTTAATTAGTTAATATGTTGCGCCATTTAACTACCTCAAGAAGAGGGAATCAAGGCGCAACCGACCACTACCAGAGAAGGAAATAGCAAAAAAGAGTTTTCTTTATTGTCTAGCTTGCAGGTATTGTACTTACTATATTGTTATATTATAAAATGTTAATATGAACGCAGTTTTCGAAAAAAATAAAGAGCTCATGCTTGAGAAGGCAGTTGAAGTCGCGGGCATTCTAAAGCTCCTTGCCCATGAAGGTCGCTTAAAAGTACTTTGCTTTCTTTCTGAAGGGGAGATGAATGTCAGTCAGCTCTGTGAGTTAACGGAGTTGTCGCAATCCTATGTCTCGCAGACTTTAAAGCAATTTGAAATGGCCGGGTTAGTTTCCTCTCGTAAGGAAGGTAAGTGGGTTTGGTATCACATCATTTCTGATGAAATTTTGGAATTAATTCAATCACTACAAAATATTTACTGTGAAAATGGAGAGTGAAAATGCAAATAGTTAACTTTACCCCAGTCGATTCCCTTATCGGGGGCGTTCTTATTGGGTTGGCCACAACTCTCTTTCTGGCCACGACTGGTCGTATCTGTGGCATTAGTGGCATCGCTAAATCACTTATGCGCTCTGAAAAAATTGAGGGCTTTATGTGGCGCGGGCTCTTTATTTTAGGCCTCATTATTGGTGGCTTTATTTATATTCAAATTAAGGGAACAGGTAACACGGCCGTGGGCTTTCATGATCTTGATCCCAAACTCTTTATCAGTGCGATCCTCGTGGGGGTTGGTACTGCCTATGGGCGTGGTTGTACTAGCGGTCATGGCATTTGTGGCATTGCTCGTCGTTCAGGTCGCAGTATTGTGGCCACTTGTATCTTTATGTTCACCGCCATGGTGACCGTTTACTTTGTTGGTTAATTTAAGGGGAAGACAATGAAATATTTAGCATCTCTTATTACAGGTATTCTCTTTGGTGTAGGTCTTGGTTTCTCCGGTATGATGAACCCAGAAAAGGTCATTAACTTTCTAAATGTCACGAGAACTTGGGATCCTTCACTGGCCCTTGTTATGGGTGGCGCCTTAGCTGTGACCTTAATAACCTTTCCATTGATTCTCAAAAGACAGGCGCCTCTTTGTGATAAGGAATTCTTTATCCCTCAGGTGAAAGACATCGATCAGTATGTGACGGTGGGGCCTGCCATCTTTGGTATTGGTTGGGGTCTTTCGGGCATTTGTCCTGGTCCAGGTATTGCGAATTTGGCGACTTTTTCGACTCCTGTTTTTGCCTATGTGGGCACTATGTTTGCCTTCTTGGTCATTACTGACGTCTTTATTGATCTCATCAAGAAAAAGGCCGGCAATTAAGGGGTAGTCCCAAAGCTGCCCAACTTTGGTGGGCAGCAATTTCTTAAAATCCTTTTATAAAGTTAAGTGATATTAGTTACTTAGCTGTTATTTCTTTTTGTCTCCTAGGAGTAACTCGTTGTCTTACTATGGTGGAGAACAAACAGGAGATAAACATGAAGACAATTCTAATTGTGGCCTTTGCCCTAGGTAGTATCTGTATATTTGCTGATGAGGTGCTTCAGTCCCAAGCTTCACGTCAAGGTGAAATTAATAATCA
>JAUIBX010000312.1 GCA_030427595.1 Bacteriovoracia bacterium
CTTCAGGAACTCCTGGACCATTGTCCGAGAACTTCACAGTCACATGGGAAGAATCTTGCTTTATATGGATATTTATCTCTTTATTTTCTTGTTTATCTAAAGCATCAATAGCATTTGAAATGAGAGTGTAGAAAACTTGTTCTATTTGCACGGGGTTAACGAGTAGTTTTGCATCTGTATCAAGGTATTGAATATTGTAAGAAATAGCATTATCTTTAAATATAAAAGAGCAAAGAGTGATGGTTTGCTCTAAAATTTTATTTATTGAAGTCTCTGTATAATTATCATTAGAGCCATCGCGAGAAATATGCTTTAGACCTTGAATAATTTGAACAACCCTCTCTATTTGTTTATTTATGCGTATGAGCTCAATTTCTAGCCTTTCTTGGGATATTACACTCTTTTTAAAACGTTTTAGGCAATAAGAAGAGGAGCCCTTTATTATGGCCAGTGGATTATTTATCTCATGAGCAATACCTGCAAAGAGCCTTCCTAAGTCACTCAATCTGGCTTGGTTTTCAATTTTCGAGTAATTTTCTAGGTATTGGTTATAGCGATTTTTAATTTCTCTATTTGTGACAAGAACTTGAAAAATCATAAGAATGCCGGCCTGAAGGTATACGGCCACTTTGAGAAATCTCGCTTGGCTTATATTGAGTTCATATCCCCCTAGCTTATCGAAGTCACTTATGACGATAATTGCGCCAAGAGTCAGAAGAGTGATCATGAAAATATTAGTCAGCTTTGACAGCTCCTTTTTGATGGCGATATTTGGGAGTGGTGCTAATACGAAAAAAATATATTCAAGAGAAATATCTGCTTTTATCTGGTAGGAAATGATGACTCCTGCAAGGGCACAGCTGGAAATGGATAAAATAGGGGACATGTTGGTGTGACCTAATTTCATTAAATAAAAAGAGCCGAAAATTGCAAGGGTCATTACAGTCATAACCAATGAAGGTCCATAAAGTCCCATTGAGTAGTCTGAAACTATGAAGAAGAGGCAGCCAATTAAGCCGATAAGGTTCATTTGGTTGACGTAGCGGATTCTATAGCTGTCCTCCAAACTTTGGTCTTCAGTAACTCCAATATTTATTATCTTCTTAGGTTTAAGCATCTTGGTTTTTTATATTAGATAAAAGGTTTTCATACTCTCTAAATAGCCTTGCAGCTAATGGTCTTTCAATACTGTTGAGTAATTCAATAACTTCTTTGGTCGCGATTTCTTCAATGACAACCTCATGAAGAGGTGCTTTTTCTTCAATGTAGATGATGACATATAATTAATAAGGGCTCCAGTATGAACGAAGAATGTGTTGATATTTCCAAAGCTAATCATATTTGAATCGACCTTAAAAATAAATACTTTATCCGTCATCGAGTATTAGAGCATTTGGATAGAACATGATTTTTCTGAGCTGCACCCATCTTTGCTTCCACTCTATTGTATACGCTCTAGGACTTCCGTCCTCTCATAACTCGGCAAAATTGCCAAGGAAACTGGAACCCTATAACCCTAAGAACTATGTGGTCTAAAGTGGTTATATTCCTTTCGCCACTTCTCAATCATAACTTGAGCCTCTTTCAAAGTGTAAAAAATCTCTCCATTTAAAAACTCATCTCGCATCTTTCCATTGAAGGATTCACAGTATCCATTCGACGGGGGCGCCCAGCCCAAGGTGAACCTGGTTCTATGTATAAGGTTACTTCAATACTAGAGAGCCACTCCCTCAGTTTCTCAGCCATAAACTCAGGTCCATTATCTGATCTTATAAAAGTTGGATGTCCTCGATTTAAAAACTCTTTTGCTAAAAACTCTAAGACATCAAATGAGTTAATTCTTCTTTGAACGAGACAGCCGATACATTCTCTCGTAAATTCATCAACGACGTTTAAAATTCTAAAGGCCCGACCGTCCTCAGTTCTGCACATAACGAAGTCATAAGACCAAACATGGTTTTTATTAAGTGGCCTGTGTCTGATACAAGAGCCATCGTTTAACCACAATCGCCCTCGCTTTGGCTGCTTCTGAGGTACTTTAAGACCTTCTTCACGCCAAATCCTATAAATCCTCTTATAATTTACATGATATCCTTCTCGATTAACTAGGGCGGTGATTCTTCGGTAACCATAGCGCCCATACTCGCTAGCAAGTTCAATCACTCTTGCTCTCAAGGCCTCAATGAATTTACTTTTGTTTTTCTTATGGCGCTGAGTTGTTCTGTATTGATCAAATATTTTGCATGCTCTTCTCTCTGAGAGTTCATACTTTTTCATGGCGTTTTTAATGACCAGTCGTTTTCGCTCAGCGCTTACATGTTTCCCTTAGCAAAATCCTTTAGAACATTAAGGTCGAGTGCTTGTTCAGCAACAATCTTTTTCAATCTAGCATTTTCTTTTTCAAGGTCTTTAAGCTTTTTTGCTTCCGATTTAGTCATGTTTCCGTATTTCTTGCGTCACCTTTCAAAAGTGATGGGGGAGATTTCTAGGGCTTTACAGACCTCTCCTTTGGATTTGCCTTCAGAAAAGAGAAGCTCTGCTTTTCTTAATTTAGCGATGATTTGTTCTTCACTGTAACGTAACTCAGGCGTCTACTGGTCTTGACGAGCAACTCTGTACTCGAATGTAAAAGATCTCGTGATCGCCACGAGACCATTTTAAATCCTTAATTTTTCAAAAGATAGAGGGGCTTTGAAAGTAATAATCAAGTGGATTACCTCGCCTTAGATCTCTCCCCCTATTCCATTTATAGTGCTAATAAGCACCACCGCCATGGCCATCATGGAAATGCCATTTTGAGTAAATTGCCCATTGAAATGGTCAACAATCACGATATTAGCCAAAACCGCTTTGAATCCCGGGGAATTCTCCACGCAACTTTGGAACATGATAAAAAAGAAGTTCACCAAAAGCACCCTCATTCATTTCCAAGCTTTCTTCCTGGTCTATCCTTAGATAGAATATTCTACAATAATCTATACCTT
>JAUIBX010000074.1 GCA_030427595.1 Bacteriovoracia bacterium
CAAGGGCCGCCTAACAGGCATGACTCGCTTTGGTTGTCTGTGGGTTGAAAATGGGGAAGTGGTTGGACCTATTAAAGACCTGCGCTTTGATGAGACCCTCTATCAAATCTTTGGCGATGGTCTTGAGGCCATTACGGACTTTAGTGAAGTGATCATGGAAACGGGAACCTACGATCATAGAAGCCTTGGCGGGGCCAAGCTTCCTGGCATGATCGTCAGTGACTTTTCTTTCACTTTATAAGTCTAATTTCAGTAACTTGAGACCTTGTGTTAAACAATTGTCTTGAAAAAGTTGTACAAAAGTCATAACAGTGTCCCTCGAATTTAATCGAGGGACACTATTATGACATCAATTTTAAAACATACCTGCCTACTTCTAGGCCTGTTACTTCTCGCACTCTTACCCGTCAATGCGGCCAACCTCCATGGGGTTGATATGAAAGTTGGTGGGGACGCCTATGTGCGTGGCTTTTCCAAAGACACCAATAACCAAACTAAGGACCAAGGCTTTGCCAATCTTGTGCGCGTGAAGATGGACTTCATTACCCAAGACAAAATTAAGGTCAGCACCCGTACCATTCTCTCAGGAGATCGCTGGGATGGTGATGGTGTTGAAAATGCCGTTAAAGGAAATAGCACTGGCACAACTGCTGGAGATGCTGGAGGAAACTCAGTTCGTCTTGATTATGGTTTCATTGAGGTGCCTCTTCCTGGCCAGGTCTATGCTCGAGCCGGTCGCCAAGAGGCCAACTTTTCTGACTGCTTTAACACCTGTGACTCCCGTCGTGACCGCCTTCTTCTGATGAAGTTCATGGGCAACTACGTACCCGCTCTTGTTTACGATAAAAGACTTGAAGGAAGTGATACTGATGGCGGCGATGACTCTGATATGTATGCAGCGGCCCTCTTTCATATTCATCCTGTCCATGAATGGGCCCTTCTCTATGCAACTTGGCATAACGAAGGAAACGACAACTTCTTAAATAACGTGCATAACTTTTCTCCTTATTATAAATACAATGGAGAGAGCTTTAAGGCCCTTGCGGTTTACAACTGGCTTGGTCAGGGTTCGGAAACTTCAAGCACCTTTGGCCAGCTTTACCCTGGTCATCACCACTCCTTTGCTCTTAAAGGAGAGTATCGTTTAACTTCCATGTTTGAGGTGGGCGCACAGTTTATTAAAACGATTAATGGCGGTTTGATTGCTAAGGGTTATGATGCTTATTCATTTGCTGTTAATAATGACCCCGACAATAACCGCTCAAATACACGTTTGATCAACTTAGGTGGACTAGGGACTTTCAATAATGATGATGAAGTTGATGAGCACTTCATGGTAACTCGTTTAAGAGCTTTCATGGGACCAGTGACCCTTTCTGCTGTTGTTGGCCAGGCCAGAGAAAATATTGGTGGTCGCCAAGACGACATGATGGTCTAAGATGTTCATGCTGATTATCAATACTCAAAGAGTCTTCTCTTAAAAGCTGGTGTTGCTCTTGTCAGAGGGGATCGCAATGAACAAGCGACACTCTTTCAAATGGAAACAGCTTTTTAAAAAAAGTTAAGCGACTTCTTCAGGGGAGTCCTCACTCCACTTGGGCAGGCATAAGCTAAAGACAGTGAGATTCCCTTCTCTTTTGTAATGGAGGGTTCCTCCATGAGATTCGGCAATTTTTCGCGATAGGGAAAGACCAAGGCCTGTGCCCTGACCAACTTCCACATGGCCTGCCTTAATAAAGAGCTCTTGGGGAGAACCCTCTTTAAAGCAGCGCTTGGGCTCTTGAATGTGCACACCTTTTGAAAGAAATTTTTCTTGGCATAGACCCAGGGTATCTTCAATGACTCGCTCAATATTGGTCTTTTCTTTAGAGGCATGGCCTGGGTGAGAGAGATTTCTTAAACCTAAAATAACCTTGGAGATTCTCTTAATGGTCATCTCCATCTTTTCTAGAGAGTTGATGATATTCTCACGATCAATAGAATCCGACTTAAGAAGCCTTTTCACCTTCATGACATTACCACTCAAAATGGTGAGGGGATTATTCACTTCATGGGCAATACCGCCGGCCATCTCACCAAGAGCGGCCAGTTTGGCATTATTAATGTGCATGACCTTTTGTTCTTCAAGTTCAATAGAGGTGAGCTTTTGTTCATGGATGTCATGGGCAACCACATAGGTGGTATCTCCCTTTTGGCGTAGATTAAATTGATACCACTTCTGTTTCTTTTCAAGGCGAACACTCATTTCAAAATTTTCTTCGTTAAGACCTGCTTCTTGAAATTTCTTCACACGAATCTTTAAAGGAATGGGCAGATACCAATTCACTTGAGGTGGGATAGGGGCTCTACTGGATTCGACAATATCAAGATCAGCGTTAACTTCTAAGATGGTAAAGGAGGACATATGCAAAAGGTCTTTGAGCTTGGCCTCATCTCTTTTGGCCCTCTTTGAAGTGTCATAGAGGTTCATGGACTGTTTGTAAGAGGCCATGGCCCCTTGAAAAACCACAAAACTATAGCCAATTGCTGATAACCCTAACGCCAGGCCTACCGATCCACTTTCAATAGGAGAAATAATCGCCATGGGGAGTACCATAAGAGCAAAGGCCAAGGTAAATACTCTAGGGAAGTGGTAACAAAATTTGGCAAAGCCCTCGAGACCCACGACCCATAAGAGGGTGGCAAAGAGGGTTTCTTGGCTCCACACACCGTAGATCTTTTGAAAGACCAGTGCTGGTAGTGTAAAGCTCAAGGCCTCAATCACAATCGTAGTTATATAGATGCGGTCCCATTTTTTATCTCCAAGAAAACTTTGGTTTAAGGGGTAGGTGATACCCATTAAAAAGTGAAAAGCCGAGTTGCATAAAGAGATCACCATGAAGGGATAGAAAATAAAGGGATGGGTCTTGGCAATATCGGTGAGAAAGTAGAGAGTCCATGGCATGATGAAATGACCTGGGTAGGCCAAGGCCATATTCTTTATGAGCTCTTTTCTTCCTTCCTCTTCGAGGGATTGTATTGACCATTTTGACATACCTAAATATCGGTATTTTAGAGAAAAAACTAAGAGCTTCACTCCTTGAAGCTCTTAGAATCGCTAAATTTTTCTTAATCTTGATCTTTATCTTGTTCTTGAGATCCCTAATCAAGAAAAATTTGGCGCGACTTTTCGATAGCAGGGAGGCCTAGGTCAGCACTTTCTTGATTGAAAAAGTCGGAGAAGCCGATCTTTTCAAAGACAAAAGCGTCATCTTTGGTGCTCATGGCACGGTAGAGGGCCTGGCCATTATCTTCTGGTTTCATCAGCGCGATTTGATAACCAAGGGTATGAGGAGTGGTCACTTCAATAGTGAAGTTATCCACAATCTGCCAATTGACTCCTGATTCAAATTGAAAGTAATCCCCTACATTTTCTGAACTTAAACCAATATTGGTACCACCCAATCTCTTAACAGAGATGCGCATGCTATCGGTGTGAATGGTTTGAATAAGAAAGCCAACTTCTTGAAGATAATCGCGACAAGTTGAACGCATATCTTCACGATACCAATCAGTAACATCAATAGAGTCGATATATTCAATGACTAGACCATTAAGTTCAACCTCCACTGTCATTGATTTTTCTAACCCAAGACCTGCACTAATGAGGGGCAAACCTAAGGTAAGAAAACCAAGATTTCCTTGAAAGGAATAATTGTAGGTCTTTTGGATATTAGCGCGGTCTTCATAGCGGGGAAGCATATCGTTTTGGGGAAAGCAGCTATCGGCCGCGGCCACATAGGCGAGGGCATCAGGTCTTCCTCCTACAAGAACTCCTGTATGAGTGCCGGCCTCTCCACGGTCCATCGCATTTTGAAAGCCAATGAAACCATAAGGACTAACGAGGTCATTAAGGACTTTTGTCGGGTCCTGTGAAACTTCTGGTTCTGGCTGGCAGGAAAAGAGAACAAGTGTGCTTAAAAGAAAAACTTTACTGAGTGCTTTCATGGCGACCTCCTCAAGATCAAAATTTTATAAGGAGCGACAAGTGACGTACCGTTTGAGCGTTCTTTAGTTTAGCGCCTAAGACAGAAATTTCGAGAGACGCTAAATTTCTCGCCAAACTCTTGAATTTGGGAAAAGCGAGATGAAGGCCTTTGACCATAAAAGTTGATAGCAAAAGTTTAGGTCGAAATCCTCTTACTAATTTTGTTCAGTGTTAAAAATTTTTTGGGGGCAAAAGGCATCATGCAAAATGTTAATTTTATTGTGCGACACCATAAAAGTGGGGTCAAAAAAGAACTGTATCGCTTGAACGCCTATTAAAAGGGGATCGCATTTTTGGCACGACTTTTGTTTAAAGAAAAGCATCACGACAAAATAAGGAGAGAAAATGAAAAAGGTCGTAAAAATGTTATCCCTAGGTGTTAGTGTGAGTTGTTTATTAGGAGCTATTCCTGTTCATGCCCAATCTCGCGTTGATTTAAATGGTCCTATTGCAGGAAGAATCAATCCACGTCTTCCCGACCTTGGTCGTCGATTTCCCAATCGTCCTTTCCCTACAAAGAAGCAGCAGATTTCTTTAAAAGGTGAAGAAGTGCAAAAGGCCGAAACTGAGTACCAACAGAATCTTAAACTCGCGGTCACTTATCTTAAGAAAAATCCCAAAGAAGTCGCCAATATTACCAATCCTCGTCTCTTTAAGAAGCTTGCTGCTCTTATTGAAAAAGGAGATTTTGAAAGACTTACGAGCTATGATCGACCAGTCGTTAAGTACCCAAGGGGAGCAGGTGAGGATCAAAAGCTTCTCTTTACCGGTGCGGTAACTAACCTTGCTGACTTTGGTTCCGCCTTACAAGATGGCGAAGACGATAAGAATATCAAGTCCGTTTATCAAAAGGCCTATAAGTTATTACACCCTTCAAAAAGACCCGCCTTTAAAAACCCCAAAGAAGTCTTTCGCTTACCGAAGAGGCAAGCAAAAGTTTACTTAGCGCAAATATTAGAAGTTGTCGGTCATTATACTTTCATTCCCCATGAGCCGACTTCACCAGGTTGGAAGTGGGAGTGTGATGATGAAATTGGTCAACAAAGAGTGGGGACTGGCGACAATGCCAACCGTTGTGAAAAGGATGAGTTTCATCCCGATAGTCTCTTTAATCATGCCAGTACATCAGACTTTCCCCTTAAGTACTACCACACTTGTATAAAGTCCCAAGGTTCACGAGGAACTTGTGTGAGCTTTGCCATCAACGCGGCGGTTGAGTCGGCGCTCATGGTCAAAGAGGATAAGGCGTATAATCTTTCTGAACAGTTCACTTATCTCTATGGTGAAATCTATTCCAATCATTCCGGTCGTTACTCTTATGGTTTAAACACAGGTAAGGCCGTCAAAAAGATGGATACCAAGAATGTTAAATTTCAATATGAAAGGTATTGGGAATACAACCCCTCATCAAGTATCGGCAATAAATCAGGTGATATCTACCCAAGCTCATGTGTTGGTTACAACGGTGAGATGTGCACAAACTTTGCCTTCCAGGGAAAAGAGACCATCACTGGCTTTTGGCCATTTAGAAATTACAACTACACTGTGCCATACAGAGGGACGAGTAAGAATATCCAGGTCATCGATCGTTCCAATATCTGGATCAGCTGGGCTAAAGAGCACTCCCTTGATCTTGCAATCGCCCTCACTAAAGCAAAGGTTCCTCTAGTCTTAAGCTTCAATGTTAAGCAAAACTTCATGGACACGGGTTCTGATGGATATGTTTACTACAAGAGTGGGGAAGACCATGTTGGTGGCCACGCTTCAGTCATCCTTGGATTTATACCCAATAATAAACTTCCAGCTGGAGTGGCCCCCGCCAAGGAAAAAGGCTTCTTCATCGTGAAGAATAGCTGGGGTACTTGGAATGGGGATTGTGGTTACTACTACGTAGACTACAAATACCTCAGAAAGTTCGCCAAAGGAATCTATACTGTAACGGTCAATTAATAACAGGTAACAGGTAACAGGTAACAGGTAACAGGTAACAGGTAACAGGTAACAGGTAGCGCATATAAGAAACCTGCAACCTGTTCCCTGAAACCCGTAACCTGTTTCTTTCTTTTCAAGTACAGTACTTTCGCCTAAAATTTCTTCATGCCCGAATCATCACCCTGGTACTCACTCTATAAATTTGCTCCGCCTCACTTTCCTTTTTGTGGCACTCTCAATGATAGCTGGGTCGTGGATCCAGTGGATACGTATACCAGTATTTTCTATACCTTTGTCGCCCTCTTTATGTATTTCCAGTCAAAGAAATCACCAAAGGTGATTAGAAATATTGCTTGGATACCTTTTGTGGTGACTTTTGGTTCGATCCTCTTTCACGCCAGTTTCACTTATACATTCTTAGTCGCCGACTTCTTGGGCATTTTCTACCTTAACTTTTATGGCATTCATTTAAACTTTGTTCGCTTAGGAAAGGTGGATAAATCAAAAGTGGCCAAGATGGCCTTTGGAGCGACAGTCATCTACGGTATTCTCATGGCGCTTCTTTATAAGGCCAAAATTCATAGTGGTCTTTTGATGGTGCCGATTCTCTTTGTCTACCTTCAAAGTGAATGGCGTTGCTCAAAGATTGAAGAGGGGGTTAGCTACAAACCTTACTTTGGGGCCATTATTTTAGCAGGACTTGGGTACTTAGCGATGTTAGTTGAGGGACCACCTCTAAGACTGGGCTGCCTGCCTGGACCTTGGCAAGGAAAACTCCAGCTTCATACCATTTGGCATTTGATGTCGGCCCTTTCCATGGTGTGTGTCTTTAATTTCTACAATCAAGAGGTCTTAAGGGGCAAGTTCTAAGATCTCAAAAGAAAAGCTTAGGCGGTCTATGAGAGGCCCTTGTTCTTTAAGAGCAATGAGGGCTCGTGGGCTTAAAACCGTCGTTCCCCCCATTGTCGTTGCATCCACCAATGTGTAGGTGGCGTGCTGCGGATTATAGTTTCCGTTAATGAGGGGCTTAATATTTTTAATCCTTAGACGTGAACTCGATGTGAGTGTCGGATTTGAAAGCTTGTAGCTATACATATCATATTCTTGAATATCTACACTGAAGGTTGCGGGCACACCGACGATCGCTGAAATGTCATAGGTGATGGTGGCAATAACAGCATTACTGACATCATTAAGATTTACATTAGGATCATTTGAAACCACCACCCGACTGATCTTTGTTCCATCTTCTCTTTGGCGAACCTCAAGCATATGACCATTTCCAGCGGGAATAAAGAAGTCCACAGTATTCATATTGGCAGTATTGGTCACTTCGCGCCATTCAAAGCCGCTCGTTTGTTCGATATGCCATTCGATATAGTTTCCATTATCGACTTTAATATGAAAGCTATTATCCGAACCATTGGGAGCATCGACTAAGGCATAAATTTTATAATTGTCACTCATAGAATTATCAAAGGAGAGGTAGCCAATCCCGGCCGCATTATTATTGTTACCAAGATTGCCCCCATTACCATTGGGTACATGGATGTAATTGATATCCCCATCAGTGCCCGTCACCATAGGTGCCCTTAAAGAAGCTGAGCTTGACTCAAGAGCAAGGGTGCCACTATCACGTGCATTGTCGGGATCAAGTTCCTCATTGAGAGTACGAGACTCCATGGTCTCAAGACCCATTTCCTCTTCTGGCTCAGATGCGTCTGGTCTTGTGACCGCACCGATTTGCGCTTTCCAGTCAGCAATCGCGCGTTCCATTTGGTCAGCATCAGCGCTACAGTCACCAGACCAACAGTTGTGGGCCTCGTCTCTAAGCTTGGCGGCCATACGTGAGGAGGGGATATTATCAAAGTTAACTTTGTAAGCGTTGAGTACGGCATCATGGGCCTGGGCCACATCATCAACGGCATGAAGAGGTGTTTGAAAAGAGCCATGGCAGTTGACGCAGTTGGCGCGAGTAATTGGGTAAACAGTAGTAGAGAAGGCTTGAATAGAAACCGCATTGGCATCAACAGAACCACTTCCTGTATCGTCATTTCCAGAATTATTATTTTGAGAACCGGAGCCGCTATTGATGGGGTCAATAAGAGGGTTGCCATCAGTTGTGTTGTAACTGAGGCCACTCTTCTTTGTTTGTGTCGGTCCCAAACAGTGGTTGTAGCTTACAAGAATTAAGCTTAAGAACATAATAATTGAGACCAGGCGGTTTGTTGTTTTACCCACAGGAGCTCCTAGACCAGCGCTATTAGGCGATGGGATTAAAAACTAAAAAGTTATTCAGTGTATTGCCAAAGGGGTTATCTCCAACCACCGATGCCAGATTACCTTCTTCCCCATGGAGAGCGAGGTAATTGGCCGTAATGAGCTTGGCCAAATTGGTCGAGCTATTAGAAGCAGGTGTCGCGGTATTTTCAACGCCACCGCTTGGTTTGTAGTAACCTATCTGGCGGATACCATTTCGCAAGGCCGCCCGACCGCCATGGCGATAGAGAAGCATAAAGGCGGAACTTCGCTGACCAGAGTCTCCTGACCAAGCATACTTACCTCGACCTTCAGCAGTGTTATCAATCTCTTCCCGAGCAACAACACCACCGTCTGTGATCACATAGATCATAACATTTTTTTGCTTAAGGTTAGCAAGCTCCATCACGCGACCGATAAGTTCACCGGCATCAAAGTCACGGGTCTCACCAGTTCTTCTGGTTTGGTTGTGGTAGTCATAGCCACCTTTTTCAATAACACCAACACCGATATGACCATCAAGAACAAGCTTGGCAATAGTGGCCGTCTTTCTTTGGTCTCTATTACCAAGATCATCAAAGGCTTGATTGACCATGGCATCCTGACTGGCATCAATCGCATCCGCTGAATACTGACTAATGAGATCTTGAGAACCCACATAGCCACACTTAACGAGACTCTTAATTTGATCGGGTAGTGCTTGCTGATTAAAGGACATAATTTTCTGTTCACTCATACGCTCAATGGCCTTGAGGATTCTTTGGGCCTTGGCATCGTTAAAGAGGCTGCCGAGTTTTCCAATATTAACGAGCCCAAGAGCATCTTGAGGTCTATTGAGTTGAACTGGTTGAAAGGCAGGATTGATACTTTCCATGGGCGCAACTGAGCGACCACCTGATTCCGTGTCACGCGTTCCCGCAATTTGAGAGAGTCCGCCTTGGGCGCCAGCACGATTAAGCCAGTAAGCTGGGTTAAGCGTGTTATTGGCAGTGTCATCACTTGAAGAAGCGGCAAAGAGAGCGCCATCAACACGGGAACGAGTGGTGGCGCTGGTTACATTTTGAATGCCTCTAAGAATCGCCGAGTCTCCATGAAAGACGAGACCCATTTCATTATTGGTCATGCCTTGGCGACTGGGATGAAAGTCATCTGGTAGACCAAGAGATTTATAGTCGGCGAGAAAGTCCATTTGGCCACCTGCACCTCCTGCCATGACATTGGAGCCAGGGATATTGGCGCCACCGGCCAGATCAAAAATCAAAACCGGAGTCTTGGTGTTGACTTGGGGAGCAGGACAACCCATTTGTTGAGCATAAGCATGATTGGATGTGATCAGGCTTAAGACACTGGGAACCATGGTAAAGGTCGACATGGAAATCAAACCATGGGAGAGAAAGTCTCTTCTGGTTTTGATCCTGTGCCCCTCAAGGCACACAGGTCCTTGAGTTTTTAGTTCATTGGGGTTGTTTTTCTTTTTCGAGGCCATAATTTTTTCCTAATTGGCGTTCTTTTTAATCTCTTTAAGTTTTAATTAAATTAATGTCACTTGAGCCGAAGCCAGTGCCGCTGTACAAAGACCTTTGACTGTTGTTTGGGTCGTTGTTGCGTTTTGATTTTCTCCGGCGAGGAGTTCATCTAATAAACTTCGCATTTCAATAAGGGCAACCGAGCGGTCACCGCCAACATTGGTGCCCCAAAAGCGATTGAGAGTTTGTTCAATAAGGTTTGTCTTTTGAACACTATTGGCAAGAGACTGGTTGGGAGCAGCTCCAAAATCAAAGCCAGGCCATACCCCTTGGCGAAGCGTTCCGGAATTCACTAGAGCATCACAGTATTCTGCCGCAAGCTTAGTGATCGCCACTTGATTCGCCGCCAAGAATGATTTGACGTTATTTCTTGAAGGCAGTTGCACCTCTAGATCGTTATAGGTGTTGCGTACACTATTATTCATTTCACTGACTCCAGTGAGAACACTCATGGAGGCATTGATTTGCTCAAAGTTCTTTACGCCCACATCAATTTCTTGGGCCTGAATGACTGCTGGTGGTGGCATTACCGGATCTGGTCCCGGTGCGGGCGTCGGGGTGACCTCCACAATAGGGGTGGGAATCACGGGAGTTTGGTTTCCAGTATTTCCTGTATTATCAGAAACAGGGTCACCACTTGTGGACTCTGTAGTATTGGTTGTACTCGGTTTTTTGGTGTTCACCTTTTGATCCAAAACACAGTGGTTAAAGGAGAACAGCATAAGACCTAAACTTACTGCGGTAGCCGCTACTCTAGACTTGGCTTTCATGACGACTCCTTCCTATTGACCCATGCAAAGGGTTGAGACCTTTGCAATAAGTGATTTCATATTATATTGACCGTTGGCCTCAAATTGAGTGGCGAAGGCCTTAATCGCCGCAATATCTGTAGCGTTTTGTGGCTCTTTTACACAGACAAGCTTGTAAGCTTTTTCGGCCATGCATTGGCTAAATTGTTGTGAGCTTGCGAGATAACGACCAAGGCTTCGGGCACCGGAGCCTTGGTGACTGCCATTCATGCCACGCCATCCAAGAACAGCGTTTTGGCCTGAGGCCCAGAGGTTATGCCAAGAATCATCAGTTACCACGTGGCCGTCGTTAAAAACATTACTGGCATTAATTTTATCGATCACTTGGTTTGGGGTATAGGTCACTTGAGTGCCATCCCAATCAAAGTAGGCCCATGCACCAACTAAGGCATCTTGACCGGCGTGGCAGCCAACACACTTATTCTTATACTGACGGGAGTCACCACCAGGGGCACGATCCACATCACGATGAACGTAAATATCTGGGATGGTGATGTCGTGAAGTTCTTCAAAGTCTTTACAAAGAAAGTTCATAAAGGTGAAGCGAGTCATCGCTCTATTGGTGCCAGCATCGAAGAAGGCCTGACCTGAAGCTCGTGTGGTGATGACACCTGCGGTATCAGGAATGCCCGTGACATTTGATTGCACCACTCTTTGTAAGCTTTGAGCCAGTGAAACGCCATTTTCTTCTAGATACTCATAGTGATCATTATTGGCATTATCATAAGCGGGGGCATTGCCATCGCTACTGACATAGAGAGTGTCTCCATAGAGAACCGTATCAAAGGGGAGGTCATCACGAATAATTCCCACCACTGTTGCCACGTAATCATTTAGAGGAACACGGTTCGTTTGGTCTTCATTAGTCCAATCTTTCACCCAGTTCTTTAGAGTCACATCATAGAAGCGTGGGTTTTGCATAGCGAGCTCAACTGCCGCTTGTGCTTGGCCTGATTGAATCAATTGTTCCATTTGATTGAGAACATTATTTGAAGGGGGCACACCGGTGAGTCGGTTGTGAATACGATAGGCCTGTTCGCGCGGTCCTGCTAAAAGGCCTGGACTTAGTAATAACAGCGCTGCCACAAAGGATGTCAGTCTCATGAGAACTCCAGTTCATCAGATACAGTGAATACAATTCACAACCTGTATCGGAATAAGAGTCTGAGTGTTTTAGTCCACTTTGTGGTTAGGAAGTAAAATAAGGGAGTTACGCTGACCTACTGATAATATTTAAGAAGGGTCGCGCGATCTTTCTCGCTTAGAATCATGCCCTTATTGCGATTAAGATCTCTTCTTTGGGTCTGAAGCCAGCAGTAATTCATAATCGACTGGGGATCGTACTCCGTAATAAAGACGGTAGTTGCAAAAGGAGGTTCTAAACTTTCAGGGTCATCCCAATCAAGAGTGACAAAGGGGCTATGGCAGCGCTTATCATTAATAGCATCTTCATGAATATGTTCATGACGAAGGCCTGCGATGTGACCAAATTCGTGAACAACGGTTCCTCTATTTTGAGTGTAAAGGGCCACGTGAGGAATGCGTTCTGATTTACCGTAAAAGCCCATTACACCACTAGCATCAAGACTTACGATACCTTCTTCACCGATTGTTGCCCGACCATTGAAGCTTGGACGATCAAAAATAAAAACCTTCGACTTGGCCTCCATAACGATGAGGTCAGGGTTTTCAACTTCTGAACAATTCTTCCAACCGACAAAGGTAAGTCCTGTCGTTGTAGGTGAGAAGTTGGCCATGACGGTCTCTTGGACTTTTCTTTTCTCTCTTTTTGAAAGTTCCTTGGGAACGAAATCAAATTTATCACGGGCCGTTTTCACACTTTCAATACGTGTTTTAGCGAGCTGTTCAGGGGCATCGTACCAGCAGGTTTCTACCTGGGTCTTTTCCCATAGAGTAAAGGGTTCAATGATACCGCCAAGGGCACCAGTTGATAGTAAGGTTGTAATCAGTGTTGTTGTGAGTTTTTTCATAGGGTTGATCTAACCCGTTCCTTCACGGCCATAAAGGACTTTGTTCACAAACTGTAACATTTTCCGATTTTCAATTAGAATAAATATATGAATTCACAAACTGACATCGCTGTAAGCAGAGACTCCTTTGATGTGGCCATCAGCGAGATCCCTTTTTCTAAAGGTCCTACTATTGAAGGGGAGGCTCCTTTAAGTGCCGCTGTGGAGGTCATGCAAAAGGAAAAAGTAGGTGCCCTTTGCTATGTGAAGGATGGTTATGCGGCCGGCATGATCTCGGAAAGAGACCTGGTCGCTAAGTATGATCTTGAAGATGACAATTGGCTTGAAAATCCTTGCCATCAATTCATGACTCCGGGACCCTTTACGGTTAAGAGTTCTGATAAAGTCAGTGATGCCATCAAATTGATGGCCAAGAGAGGCTTTCGCAATATACCTGTTGTAGATGAGCAGGATAAATTTGTCGGTCTTTTGACTATTGGTGACTTGGTGAAGTTCCTTGTGAACTTCTTTCCCGATCGTGTGGCCAAGCATGGAGTTGTCACAGAGTGGAGTTATCAAACAGTTGATGATTACTCAGAAGGCTTCTCTACCGCTTCTGAAAATCTGGCTTTAGTTTCAGGTAATATTTTTATGACTCATCTCAAGAGGGTCAGTCACTACCGACCGCTTGTCCTTGATTATCAATCAACATTAACTGAAGTCGTTGAGATGATGCGTGAGCGTAAGCGTGGGGCGATCATCCTGACTCGCTATGAAACAGAGCTCAAAGGAATTATCACAGAAAGGGACCTTCTCTTTAAGGTTTTTGGAAAAGAGGACCTCTCTCAAGATTTGCGCGCCCATAAATTTATGACGCCAAATCCTCATACTCTCTTAAGTAAGCACTACTTGGCCCACGCCATTAATAATATGTCTCACTTTAAATACCGCTCGACAATTGTTGTGGATGAGTACAACTATCCACTTTCGATTGTCAGCCTACTTGATATTTTCAAGTACGTGGCCTTTTCCTTTTATGGAGACGAGATTTCTCTTTTATAAGAAATTAGAGATCGGAGTTTTCGCCCTTTTCAAGAATTTCCCAAGTGCAGTCGGCGAGGAGCTTGGCCTTGGCATAGAAAGTGTAACCTTTTTCGGCCATTTTCTTAGCGCCGAAATCCTCTGGGGATAAAAGGCTAAGAACCTTTCCTTTGGGGGTATCATAGAGGTAGTAAGAGTCACCGACGAGTGGTTCAAAACTCATTTTTGCTCGATAGATCATCTCGCTTAGTTGGCGGCGATCTTTGAGGTCTTCGGCCTGACGAGCAAGAACCTGGATTTGCTCCATGATATTGTCCATCTGCATTTCAATTTGCTCATCCATCACTTTAAAGGCGCGACTTTTAATTGCACCTTCTTGAGTGGGAGCAAAAGCGACGCCACCTTTTTCTACTGCGTATTCACTGGTGGAGGGGGCATCGGAAACCAGACTCTTCATGCGCTCAAGGTCGATTTTATCGACATCGATGGCCTCTTGGGAGCTTTGCTCGGCAGACTTAGTTTCACGTTCTTTGACGTTAGCTTGCTTTGCTTTCTTAGTACTTTTGTTACTAGACATAGATTTACTATAGCCTACTGTTTCATTCATGACTAGGCCTGCTCGAGGTTTTTTAGATAGACGCCGGCCTTGTTTAAGACTTCGTCTGTTTTAGCAAAACAAAATCTCAAGTACTTGGAACCTTCTTGAGATTTTCTATAGAAGGCGGAGGGAGGAATAGTGGCCACTTTGTGTTCTTTGATGAGGTGACGACAAAAGGTGACATCATCCCAGTTTTTGTTAAGGGCACTCTGGGGGAGGGGGACAAAGGTGAAGTAAGTTCCCTCACTCATAAGGGGAGACAGACCGGCATCGGTTAGAACCCTATTTAAGTGGTCTCTCTTCTTGGCATAGAGCTTTTGAAATTCCTCTATGTAGGTGTCTCTTTGTTTGAGGCCCACGGCAACCGCATATTGGGCCATGGGATTAACAGAGAAAACATTGAATTGATGGACCATGCGAACGGCCTTGGTCACTTCTTCACTAGCGGCAAGCCATCCAACTTTAAGCCCTGTGTGACCAAAGGTTTTTCCCGCACTACCGATAGTGAGTGTTCTCTTCTTCATGCCTTCGAGTGTCGCAAAGGGGATGTGTTTACGGCCATCGAATGTGAGGAACTCGTAGACTTCATCACTTAAGACATAGCTATCATACTTTTTTACGAGCCCTGAAAGCTCTTGAAGTTCCTCACTAGTAAAGACGCGACCAGTAGGGTTATGGGGATTGTTCAGGTAGACAAGCTTGGTGCGCTCAGAAAAGGCTTCTTCAAGTTCCTGACTATCCCAGCGAAAGTCTGGACCGTGGAGAGTTACAACCTTAACTTCCGCGCCGGCAAGCTCTGCTGCCACAGGATAGGAATCATAAAAAGGTTCAAAGAGGATGACTTCATCACCTTTTTCAAGAAGGGCAAGAGAGCCCACCATAATGGCTTCAGTAGCACCATTAGTTACAGTGATTTCTTGAGTCTCATAATCGAGCTGATAATGATGGTGAAAGTGGTCTTGGAGTTCTTCCAGAAGAAAAGGGATGCCTGGCATAGGC
>JAUIBX010000313.1 GCA_030427595.1 Bacteriovoracia bacterium
ATGATGCTTGCAAGCAAGCGTTTAAATAAGAAAGGTAAGCTTCAAAAACCACTAGGCGCCTCTCACATGGGTCTCATTTATGTTAACCCAGAAGGTCCAGGTGGTAAGCCTGATCCCATGGCAGCTGCTCAGGCCATCAGAACGACTTTTGGTCGTATGGCCATGAATGATGAAGAAACGGTCGCTCTCATTGTTGGTGGTCACACTCTTGGTAAGGCCCACGGTGCTCACCACGCTTCAAAATGTGTGGGTGCTGATCCTGCTGGTTCTCCTATTGAAGCCCAAGGCTTTGGTTGGAAGAATAAGTGTGGAAAAGGCCACAGTGAAGACACGGTGACTTCTGGTCTTGAAGGAGCTTGGACGGCGAAGCCAACAGAATGGAACTCGATGTATATCGGTTTTCTCTATGGCTTTGAGTGGGAAGTACACAAAGGACCAGGTGGAGCATGGCAGTGGCGTCCAAAAGATGAAAAAGCTCAAGAGCTCGTTCCTGATGCGCACGTAAAAGGGAAGAGAAATCCTCCTATGATGCTCACAACAGACATCGCTCTTAAAACTGATCCGAAATACAGAGAAATTACTCAGAGATGGTTAAAGAACCCTGAGGAAATGGACAAAGCTTTCGCCAAAGCATGGTTTAAGCTAACTCACAGAGACCTTGGTCCTAAGGCCCGCTACGTTGGAAGTGAAGTGCCTAAGGGCTCAATGATTTGGCAAGATCCTGTGAAGAGAAACCCTTACGGAAGACTTTCTTCTGCTTCTCAAGCGGATCTTAAGAGTAGAATTCTTAAGTCTGGTCTTAGCGTAACTGAGCTTGTGAAAACTGCTTGGGCCGCTGCTGCTAGCTACCGTGTTAGTGACATGCGTGGTGGTACAAATGGTGGACGTCTTGCTCTCGCTCCTCAAAAAGATTGGGCGGTTAATGAGCCTGAGCTTGTGAGTAAAGTGATTGGCAAACTTAAGCGTATCCAAAAAGATTTCAATAACGGCTCACGCGGAATCAACCTCGCTAACCTTATCGTTTTTGCTGGTAATGTTGGGGTTGAAGAAGCTGCTCGTCGTGCTGGTGTAAGCGTAAAAGTTCCATTTAGTACTTGGAGAGGGGATGCTACTCAGAAAATGACTGATGTGAAGTCTTTTAATTATCTTAAGCCCAAAGCTGATGGTTTTAGAAACTACTACAGTGAAGAGTCTTATATGGCGCCTATTAAGGCCCTTATTGACAAAGCTGACCTACTTGATCTTACCGTGCCTGAAATGACAGTTCTTGTAGGTGGTCTAAGAGTGCTTGGTGCCAACCATGGTGACTCTAAACATGGGGTTTTCACTAATAAAGTAGGAACTCTTTCAAATGACTTCTTTGTTAATCTTTACGACATGAAGTACCGTTGGGAAAAATCATCTGAAGATGGTGTTTATAACGGTGTTGATCGTAAGACAGGCAAGGTTGTCTTCACTGGTACTCCTGTTGACCTGGTTTTTGGTTCAAATAGTGAACTCAGAACAGTAGGTGAGGTGTATGCTGCTAATGACGGCAAAAGAAAAATGGTAAGAGACTTCGTCAAAGCTTGGGCGAAGGTCATGAACCACGGTAGATTCTAACCTCTATCCTAAATTAGCTCTTAAACGAGGCCACCTATATAGGTGGCCTTTTTTTGGCAAATTGCTGCGATATAACCTCGAGCTATGTCACATGTACTTTTAATTCATTTTTCTTAATGTCCTTAAGCTCCTATCTTGTCTGGGTGAACCTTTCTATTAGCATTGGGAGTGAAAAATGAAAAAACTCATAACAACACTTGGTTTTGGCCTACTTATGGCGACTCAAGTGAATGCCACGATTACTAAGGAGCTCATCAATTTTAACAATCAAGATCAATTTCTTCTCTTGAAGTTTTCACGTGGTTCCATTTCTACTTATAGATCCTTAAGCCGGGCGATGGTGGCCACGGGGTTAAGAGAGAATGTAGGCGCTTGTAAAGAGGAAAGCGTTATTGTAGATCGCTTTGGTCGTAGAGAAAGACGCCAAATCTGTACCCTCAGCCTTCAAGCAAGTAAGTCCTTTAATGACAATGTGGAGCGCTTGCAATTTATTGATCTGGGAGAGTTCCTCACTGATGATCAACGAGCGGCCCTTCATGAGGAGCTGAGTGATCGGGTAGGAAAGAAAAACCCTGTTATTCTCAACGCTGGTTTGATTTCTACCCGTGGGGCGAGAAGCTGTACTGTAACCAACGCCAACCCCTCTTGTAGCACTCGTCAGATTCCTGCTGTTGTCGCCGATCAGGCCTTTGAAGAAAGACCTGCTCTTCAAGATAAGAATAAGAGAATTATTTGTACTTTTAATAGCGAGCAAAACCCACCTCGTTTCTATGAAACAGAGACCTGCTTGGTGAACCTCTCTAATGAAGTGGATCTTAATGAAGAGGAGTTGATTGCCCGCTATCCTCGTGGCACAAAGGTGGTTCTTTTAGAGGAAGTGAAGTGTTCCACTAAGACCAAGAGGCATGTGGGCGGAACTCGTAATAACTACCTCTATCCCAATCGCATTCAAACCTTTATTTCCAATATTGGCAGCTTCTCATTTGAGCACGGCTTTAATAGAGAGTTCTTCAATGTGAAGTTTACTAATGAAGTCGAGGATCTGGGTGTTTTTTGTGAGGTGACTGATGTGAAGGATCTTGAGCGCAAAATGGCCATGAGCAGGCCCGCTATAAGAATGTCATTGCTTGCGATACAAGTCGTCTGGAAAGACGCACTTCCTTTAGACGACTGGCGACCTTTGATGCCAGAAGCTGCAACTTTCCTTTAAATCACCTTTAGAGAGAAGATTTCATAACACAAAAAAAGACCTCCCACTGGGAGGTCTTTGTATTTCTTTTATTACTTATAATTGAGTTTGGACCCATTCCTTAATATTAGTATCAAGAAGAGTGAGGGGCACAGCTCCTTCCTTTAAGACCT
>JAUIBX010000075.1 GCA_030427595.1 Bacteriovoracia bacterium
CATTTCTAGTAAAGTCGAAGCCCTGCCTTTTACGAGTGGTGACTCGCTCTTCAGCTCGCGCCTTACTGATAAAACCAAATTGCTCATGGAAACCGAAGTCACCTTGAACAACATTTTTAAGAACTTTTATGAGCTCTCCCTGCTCAGTCTCGATAGCAATCATTCAACTGCCTCCCCAAAGTCGTCGGCCATGACATCTAAGAAATGTTTTCTAAATTTTAAAAGTCCTGAGTCCTTCTCACCGATATTTCCAGTAACGACGGCCATCTCAGGTTTCTTCCTCTCTCCTTCAATAAGAAGAGATTCAAAATCAATACGTCCAGAGGACTTATACTTAACTTTCCCTTTCGCTTGAGCTTCCTTTACTGAGTTCTCAGCAAGGGCCGTGCCCGAAAGAAAGGTTATCAGGGTCAATATGAGGACCTTCTTCATGACTGACCTCCTCCTTGAGTATCACTCTTAATATCGCTCTTGATTTTTTGTTTGCTATTTTCTGATTTAGTGGGAATTTCCACTTCTTTTAAACTTTCTAAGCGTCCACTGTAATAGGCGGCCAAACGATCAATCTTCTTTTCCTTAAAGAAGTCTCTTAAGGAACTTAGTGCTTGAGAGTCTGTCGGATTTTTAAGGAGAGCGACTTTTAGCTCTTCTACTCCTTGAAGCTTATCCATTGCCAAGGTACGCGACTCAGGTGCTTCACCCAATTCGATAAAGTCTACGTAGCTAGCGGGATTCGTTTCAAGATTGGCGACGACTTGCTGTTCTTTAGTGGGCTCTTTGTCTTTTAAGGTGGCCAGTTGCTCATCTAATAGGCGCTGGTAATCTGAGCGCACCTTATCAAAAGGAGTGGCCATACTTTGAAGCTGAACCTGGACCTGGGCCATGGTCGCCTCATCAAGCCCCTCAGGAAGAGGGGTTGAAAGAATATCTTCAACCATCTTCCCATAAGTTCTCGTCAGCATGTGAAGGATATAGGAACGAGCTTCAAGAGTTGCCCCTTCAAGATACTTTTTTGAAAGTTTAACAAAGCTATCAATCGCTCTCGTTCTTTTCTTAAAACGATACTTACTGTAGCGACCATAGAATTTGATTGAGTTAGCCGTTTTAAAAGGCTTAACAAATTTCTTGAGGACTTCTCGGTCCCAAATAGGTCCTTGACTCACCTCTTGCTCCATAATCAACTTAAGAGAAGCTTTGGAGGGCTTTGTCAGTTGAAGGCGATTAGCGAGAGCAAGTTTTCTCTTCGTATTCCAAGGGTAGAAAAGCGCCGTTTGGTCGATTAGACCTGCCTCGTCCAGTGTGAGAAAGAGAGCGCCCTCAAGTTCTTTGGGAAGACTCTTTTGCCTCTTCATCTTCTTCATCATCTTCTTAAGGATACGATCGCGGTCCTTAAAGTTTTGATCAAGCTCATAGAGAAGAGCAATTTTTAAGAAGAGCTCATAATCAGACTTAAGTCCCTTCTTGGAGAGGACCAGCTCTTCTTGAAGTTTGGCGGCTTCACTAAAACGGCCCATAAGCTCGTACTCGTTCATAAGAGCTTCTTTATTACCCTCTTTTTGCAAAAGCTTAATGAGCTTCTCTTGATCCCCAAAACGAACAGCAAGAACCTTGGCATTAGAACAAGACTTCTTCTCATAGATGCCTTCAAAGCAAAAGCCATAGAACTCTTCCAAACTTTCAGGACTGTCTTTCATCTTAGCAGCTAGTGCGAAGCGAGCATCAATCTTAAGTTTATCCATCGCTTGGTTTTCTTTGACGATGGTTTTCTCTTTTATGTCAGAAGTGCCACTCTTCCACAGGGCCACCTGAGCCAGAATACTCTTGTAATCATCTTTGGCATTAAAGATATCAAGCACGAGGTTTTGCGACAGAAGTGCCCACTTCCCAAGTTCTTTGCCGGCCTCTAGACGCGAAAGAGAATCTTTTACGATACTTTGAAAGAGTGGCAGCGCCTGATCGTACTCTTTACGAGCGTAGTGCTCTCGAGCAGCCACGTAGGTAAACTCTTCAGCTTCTGGCGTCCCTTTAAGAATCTCAGCGATGGCCTTTGCCTCAACAATAACCACATCAGACATTTTCTCTTTTTGGGCCGAAGAGAGACGAGTTTGGCGTAACTTTCTGATGTCCTTTTGGGGAAAGCCAAAACCTTGATCCTCTTCAATCCAGTGGCCGAGTCTTTTGATCTTAGCTTTAGGATCATTTTCAGCTTTTAGCCAACCTTGTTGCAATTTTTTACGAAGATCATCACTGGGATAGATCCCAAGGTAAACATCAATTGATTTCTTTAGATAGCTATTGAGCTCAGGAACAACATTCGCTTCAGAGTCGACTTGAACCAGGTAACGTCTGAAAATCTTCTGAACTTCTTTAGCATGTTCCTTTTTGCTGGGAATATCCGTAGGTCCTCTCTTGGCCATAGAAACCAAAAGCTCGTCTACTTGATCCCACTTTCTAAAGCCGTAGAACTCTTCAAGAAGACGAGTCTCAAAATAGAGAGAGGGAGACTGGTCGTTAATATAAGCGAGGAGATTTGATCCGGCCCTTCTATTACCTGCAACGTAGAACGCCTCAACGAGAAGTTGCACAAGTTCAGGTCTCTTCAGCTTTTCAGAGAGATTTTTGATGTAATCAAGCTCTTTAAGACCATCGGTATTCGCGTTGGACATAAAAAGAATCAAATCCTGCAGTGAGGACTCTCTAATTTCTGAATCTGTTGCCCACAAAGAAGCCTTCATTTCAACTATCGCCTCATCAAGCTTAGTGTCTTTAAAGAAGAGCCACGCTTTACGATAGTGAGCGTAGTTGCAACTTGAGCGCACATCACAGAGAGAAATGGCTTGATCATAGAACTTTTTCGCCTTGGGGTACTTGGCATCTTCCTCGTACCATTCCGCAAGAGCAAGGGAGGCCTGCTCTTTCATTTTCTTAGGGACCTTAGGATGGGCCTGAACTTCTAGGTAATAACCCTCCGCTCTCTTAAATTCTTCAAGACGACTTAAGAGACGCGCCATTTGAAATTGAATTTTCAAACGAGTAAGGCCTTCAACCTTTTTGACCCCATCAGTTCCATTAAGGCTGTGCTCATAGAGTTTGAGGGCCTTCATGCGATTGGCCTTAAGGACTTTGTAATCTCCTTCTCCCCCTTCCTTAATAGAAACATCAAAGTAGAGGTCAGCAAGCCTGAGAGTTAAATCAATACGAGCGGGATCATCTAGCTCGAGAGAATCCCGCAGTTCTTCCATTTCTTGAATGAGGTAATGAGCATCCTTCGCTTTCGATGCCCAAGAAAAGAGGGCAAAGAGAAGAAGGAAAGCTGTTAACTTAACCTTGTTCATCGGTGCCCCACAACCGCCAGTTCTATGGACTGAAATTGGCTAGAGGTCAAAATCCCCATGATTTGTGCCACCACTGTTGATTTAATATCGCGATCGGCCTGCAAATTAATCTCCCCCGTAAAAGGAGTGGTATGAGACTTTGCCCAGTTTTTCTTAATAACATTGAGCTTCTTAAGGAGCTCATTTGGTTTCTTGGCGACATCTTTTGTTGGTCCTACCAATTGCTGGTCTAGGTAGAGATTACCGTCGCGAGAAATCGCAAGAACGGGAGCTTCTTTCACCACACTTGGGGTGATGGAATCAGGAAGCTCAACCCCTTTGGTGACCAAAATTTCGGGAGAACTAGAAAAGGTTTGCAGGAGAAAAACCACCAACATGCTAAACATATCAACCATGGAAGTAAGCATGAGGGTAAAGCCCGCGGCCTTTAAGCCCCAGTGCTTCTTTCTTCTGCGGTTAATGAGGTGTTTTTCAAAGGCGTCTGCCGCCACCATACTTTGATTGAGTATCATTAGTTACCTCGCGCGGTGAGGACCCCAATATTAACGATCTTATTCTTTCTCAGAACATCGAGAGTCGAAATTAGACTGCCGTAATCGACAGTGCTTCTTGGGGTTACTGTTGCCGTTGCGATTTCAATGGTTTTCTTTTTAAAGGTCAGAACCTGGCCTGTAATGGTTTGGTTGAGCTGTGAGAGCATCCCCTCAAAAGACTCATCCTTTACCTTAAAGGACTTTACACGCTTACCGTTTTTCTTAAGGTTTAAGCGCATTTCGGTGGGGTCTTTAAAAACAAGATCCAGATCGTAACTTTCTTTCTTTTCCTGTGCGGCGGAAGTGCCGTGGCTTTGCTTAACTTCGACGGTTCCGATTTCAATCCAAACCGCTGTGATCAGCAAGAAGCATACACAAGTAGAGAGAAGATCAATAAAAGGAGTGAGGTTCAGTTGAGCATCAAGCTCTTTCTTTTGACCTAATCCTGTTTTTTTTCTCATGTTAGACCCCGTTCCTTAGGTTCTGTTTTCTAACTTTAATACCGTATTAAAGATTAGTTTCTGGTCATTGACTCAGAAGTTCCTTTTGAAGCAGCAATGGGAGCTGCCTTTTCTTCCCCTTCGTGACTTTCTGTATAGAAAAGGAAGTCGTGGTAAAGCTCACTGGCCTGCTCAGTAAGAGAGCTGATGATCTTTTCCGTACGATTCTGATAAATGGCATAAGCAACAAGCGCTGGAATCGCAGCGACGAGACCAAAAGCTGTTGAGTTCAGGGCTTCAGAAATACCTTGAGAAAGAAGGTTTGCTCTCTCTACTGGTGAAGCAGCGGCCACCCCGGCAAAGGAGCTGATAAGACCGGTAACCGTACCGAGGAGACCAAAGAGAGTTGAAACGTTACCAAACATGGCAAGAAAGCCTGTTCTTTGGTCATAAGAAGAAATTTCTTTAGAGAGTTGCTCATCCATACGCGCCTGAAGAGCTTCATCCCCAGCACCAGCACTTCTCATTTTACAAGCAATAGAAGTGATCTTTCCTAAGCTTGTTTTACCAGCACTCATGTCGATGTAGTCCTGGGCAGACTTGAAATCACCTTGAGCAATAAAGCCAAGGATATTCTTTCTAAAGTCCTTTGGTGCCTCTTTATAAGTGGCATAAAGTGAGACAAATCTTTCGATGATAAAAGCGATTGTGAGTAATCCAAAGGCCAAAATGAAATACATAAAAAATCCACCGGCCTGGAACTGTTGTACGAGATTCATGAACCCTCCTCCTTAAGACAATTCAATGAGTAAAATAAATGACCAAAATAGTCTCTGAGGGGGCCAACTTTCTGTCAATGAGCGCGGCCAGTTTCTGAGCAAAAGTAAGATAATGAAAGGTATGTGTAAGGTATGTGTAAGGTACGTGGTACTTTTCCAGAAGGCGCGTCATAAAAAATGACGCACCTTCTGGAAAAGTACCACGTACCTAATTAGGCCATTTGGTTTTTTTGAAGCAATCGTGATTCCAAATATTGGATTTTTTTGGTGGCTTTTGTTTTTCTCCCGGGGCCGGGGTGTATTCCTTCATGTAGTACATTTTAAAGCTTTGAAGGCGCTCCCCATTCTTTTTAGAGAGACCATCATTTGCAGTGCGACAGATGTATTTGCCTAAGTAAAGGCGGTAATCTTCATAGTCACTCTTTCTTACTCGCCCTAGAACTTTGCGCCACACATTGGAGGTGTACTCATCAGCGATATTGTGCGGTCTTTTAAAGCTCACTTCTCTCTTACGCCACGGGTCCCAACGCTTACCGTTTACATAGGAGCCATCAACTACCAGCCAACCTTCTACCCGTGTGGGGTAAGGGGCAAACATATTCCACTTTTGGTTGAGGCGAAGAAGTTGGGCAAAGCGTCTTAAAGGCCTTGGGACATTGTAGATTTTCTTTTTGGTGATGCCATCCAAGTTGTACCAGAAAATAAGAATGACAAGGAAAACACCAAAGGCACGCACAACGCGTCCGGGCTTGAGCCAAATTTTTGAAGGGCCGATGGCGTTCATGACCTGGGTAAAGAAAAGGCGATTGCCCGCCACTATATTATAAAGACCATCACCTAGCTTAAGAGGAATCCAATGGAAAATGATTCTCAGAGAAACTAATGGACTGTAGGCCAATAGCTCAAGGAAATTGGCCCAGCGAAAGAAGACTTCCCCTTTTGAGTTTCTACCTGCCCATGAGTTTTCTTTAACAATTTGTTTGTGAATGCCTTCATCCACCTCAGAGGAGAGAATTTCAACATTACTGTAGCCCAAGATTGAGCTGAAGATTAAAACCATTCGGCGGCAAAAACCACAGTCCTTATCATAGAAGACTTGGTACTTTTCTTTAGGGGTGATTTTCTTAAATTGCTCCTCAGTCCAATCCCAAAACTCACTGGGAAGTAAGGGCAGCCACAAGAGGCAGCAGCAAAAGGCAAAGGTACCAATGGTCATCGTGAGGCCAATGCCCAAGTGAAGACCACAAAAGGCCACAATCATGGCATAACGCCAAAGGTGGTTTCTAAAGGGTATTAGTAAAAAAAGAGGTCCTAGGCCTTCAAGCCAAAGAGTACTAATGGAGAGGAACTTTAAAAGAGCAGGAAAATTCAAAAGCCAACGGCCGACTCCCGTGGTGAAAGACTGCAAATTAAGTGCATAGTAAAGAGTCGTCCCCTCTTTAAACCAGTCTGGATGCCACTTATAGAAGAAGGTAAAGAGATACATATAGAAGATCAGAGTGAACCAACCAAGAGTAAATATATTGGCCACCTTGTGATCTTGAGGCAGACTCTTTCTCTCTCCTTCAGTTAACCACGCCTGATCCCAGGAAACACGTGCGCCCATGGGTAAAAAGAAACTCCAAAAGAGGCATAGAACCAGAAGAACATCGCCACCATTAAGAGCGATACGAAAACGTTCCTGAAAGCTAATAAGAATAACCCATGCAATGAAGTTGGAAAGCCTTGTCCTTATACCAAGCGCATAGAAGAGAGAGGCGGCCATACCGATGACAAGCAGGATAATGGCGTAGGTATGGGTACCATTGAGAAAGAGTAAGGTTGGCTTCCAGATATGATGAAACTTGGCCATAAGAACCGAACGGCTAAGGATCCCCTCATCCGAGTAGAAGGTTCTCGCCAGTGGAATTCTTCTGTAAAAGTCATAGAAGACCAAAAGACCGAGTGAAAATCTCACAAAAGCCAATGAGCGCAAATCCAAGTAAAAGAGCTTCTTAAACACGAATAACCTTTCTTTCATAGAAACAAAATATAACCCCTATTTTAAGGGGCGTAAGTATTTGAAACAATGCCAAAAAGAGGATGAGATTTTCCGACTAAAAAAGACAAGATTAGTAACTATTAATAAAGTTTCCTAAAACAATTTTTAATCACAATTTTCCAAAATTTGCCGAAAAGTATTTATGATAAAGAACAAAACCCTTTCTCTATTTAGTGCGCTTTCTCTAGTGCTCATCCTCCTCTTTGGAGGTTACGAGTATTACCTCTTTAATGAGTCAAATAAAAAGTCAGACGAATTTAGAGAAACCATGTCCCGCCGTGAATCTCTTTTACACAAACTTGAAGATAGTCTCGGCTATGGTGGAGCCATTCACCACTTTAAAAACTATATTCTGCGCGGCCCAAAAGGTAGTGAGCAATACTACGATAAAGCCCAGAAAAAGATCCTCTTAGGTCTCGCTACTCTTGAAGATATTGAAAAAGAATTTCCAGAGTACCGCGAACACCTGCCACCAATACGCTCAGTTTTTCTCAAGTACCTCAGCGCACTTGATCTCGCCCATGAAAAGATCACCACAGGCATTAAGATTAGTGAGCTTGATTCTTTGGTAAAGATAGATGACGGAGCTGCTCTTAAAGCTGAAGATAACCTACGCATGGTCTTCACCCAACAAAAGAAAAGTTTTAGAGAAATTCATACTCAAAATATCAGAAAACTAAAGAAGACCTTTCTTATCGTTTTTTTCTTCGTTGGACTAAGCTTTGTCGTCTTACTCTATAGTTATGATAAGAGACTAAAAAAGGTTCTCGAAAAACAAGTTCAATATGCTCGTGATAAAGAGGCCTTTGTCAGAAAGATGACCCACGAAATTAGAACTCCACTTAATGCAATGATTGGCTTTCAAAACTTTATTGAAGAGGACCAATTGGATGAAGAAGGCAGGGAGAGTCTAAAGAATATCAAAGTATCCTCCCAGTATCTCCTTAGCCTTATTAATAACATCATGGACTTCTCAAAGCTAAAGGCCAATAGGATGGTCATACACCCAGAGGAAGTCGAAGAAAGAGAGTTTTGGCATACTTTTGAGAGCTTATTAATGGGTCTCAAGAAGCCACAGCAAAGATTGATTATTGATTTACCCCAATAACTAGAGACCATTAGAATCGACCAAATGAGACTAAAGCAAACCCTCTTTAATTTAGTCTCCAATAGCATCAAATTTACTACCGACAATGGTATGATTAAGCTGACTGTCACTAACGAAAATGAATCGATAAAAATTGATCTTCATGACAATGGTCAAGGTATGAGTGAGGCAGATGTCTTGGTGATCTATGATGAATTTCATCAGGCACAAGATGGTGGAAAATCAAATAAGATCGGCACAGGCCTTGGAATGAGTATCGCGAAGTCTCTTACCGAACTCTTGGGTGGAAGTCTCAAAGTCCAATCCACCCTCGGTCAAGGTACAACGTTTACCTTAGTCATCCCAAGAGAGGTTGTTCCACAGAGGTCCTCCTCATTAAAGCAAAGTCAGGAAACTGAGACATTTTTCAATCCTGACGTCCTCAGAGATTATTCAATCTTGGTAGTAGAAGACACTCCCCTCAATCAAAAACTCATTCAATCTTATTTTAAGAAGCTAGGACTCAGGCCGCCTTTGATGGCAAGAGATGGTGTCGAGGCCATTGAAATCATACGTCATAATTCGCCAGATATTATCTTTATGGACCTTCTGATGCCACGACTCAATGGCATTGAGACCACTCGTAAAATTCGCGAAGACTTCCCCTACAACCCTGTGGTTGTCGGCCTTTCGGCCAATATTGAAAGTAAAGATGAGTGTATAAATAATGGTATGGATGACTTTATGGGCAAGCCCATTGAGAAAGATGACCTAAAGAGGCTTTTGATGTCCTTACCTGACCTTCACAATAGAAAATCTGCATAAAAAAAAAGGGCCCCCGAAGGAGCCCTTTGAAAACAGCTTTTTAGGCCGTCTTTAATTTTTTCTGCTTCTTACTTACAAGCATTAGGGTCGTAAGCAGTCACTTCTTGAACTTGGTAGTTAGAGATTCTCTCACCAGAAACTTCGTAGTTCATCTCAACACCACAAGACTTAAGCTTATTAAGAACCGCTTTGAAAACAAATTGGTTCTTCCACACTTGCTCACCAATCTCAGAGAAAGTCTTAGCAAAGGCCTTAGAATCAGTTTTTCTAAGTTTCGCCAGTTTCGCTCCGAAAGACTTGATCTTAGCAAGAGCTTTCTTTGAACGTCTCATGTAAGAGCTCTTACATGATGAGACGCTTTGGTCATTGTTACAAAGCTCAAGCTTGTCACCTTGGTTAAAGTAGTTGGTCACTAATGTACTCATGTCATTTTCCATAGCACGGAAGCTTCCATTACGACGACTAAGGTTCATCAGAACATTCGTGAAGTTTCTATCACCTTCGATATCAAGCTTAACATTTACGTATCCAAGATCCTTGGTCTTATTCACTTTAACAGCAAGGTCAGTCATCCCGGTATCTTGAAGAAGATCTTCTACAGCTCTATTTACGTGCTTAGAGTCTGCATAGTCTTTCTCGTAGAACCAAGAGAGTTGAACTTTATTGTCTTGAGCGACCACAGCACCTGTCTTGTCAGTCGTTGTGGCAATACCACCAGCAAAGACTTTCATGTGGTTTCTGTGCTTAAGCCAGAAGCGTCCACGAACTTCTTTTGAGAAAATTCCGTACTCAGTAACTGTCTTAAGACCTTGCTTAATGAAGTCAACATTTGAGTAACTGTAGAACTCACCCTTAGATGTTCTTACGTTCATGTAAGGTAGACCAAAGATAAATGATCTTCTCTTCCCAGAAAGAAGGAGCTCGATGTCTTCAATATGCTGTACAGCTGGGTTGAAGATATCCTGGGCCATCTCTTGAGCAGGAACCATATTCCCTTTAAGAAGGTCTTCGTAGGCCATCATCGCTTCAGTGTCGGCCAGGTCAAATTCAAAGCTCATCCCTGATGACTCGTCATTAAGAGCACCAGTTGAAAGACTCATAAGACCTGCACCAACAGAGGCCGATGCTGACTTCACTTCTGAGCGGAGTGCACTTACATATACAGTCTCTGGGCTTACTTTTTCAATGTAGTAGCGCCATCCACCGTTAGTTCGAAATTTTATTTTTCCTTTCCTTGAGCGTTTTTGCCACACCAAGCTTTACTCAGGAAGGAACCCTTACAGATCAACACACTTTTAAATCTGAAGTAAAGCATAGTGATGGGCTTATTTATGGTGACTATGAAGAATACTTCAACCTCGGTGAAGTTGTCTTTACCCGCGCTGCTGGCAAATGGAACGGACGCACAAGCGAGTATGACGTCATTGTTTATAACAACTATCCTTTTGATATTTGCTTAGTGCCCTCTTTTGAATTTATCAAGAACTCTCGTGAAGATTTTTACGAGCCAAGTTTCATTCTTGGGCCAAACTCAAGAACAGAACTCGGTCACTACGGTGCAATTCGTTTTGGGAGTTCATGGCACGTGAAGTGGAATTTTCTTATTTCAACAAACCTCGAAAACTGCGCCCTTTAATCCCACACCTAATTTCATAAAAAATAGAACCCCCCAATTCTGGGGGTATTCCACTCTTATACTCTTTAAGAAACGGTCAAGCGTTGGGACTAACCAATAAGCTTGAGTGCGTTTTGGCCTTGAGCATTTGATTGTGCAAGAACTGAAGTACCAGCAGCGTTAAGAATGTTAAGCTTAGCATTCATTGCTGTTTCAGCAGCGTAGTCAGTATCACGGATACGTGAGTTCGCAGCGTTCAAGTTTTCAGAACTTACTTGCAGGTTTTGAATAGTTGAAGATAGTCTGTTTTGCTTCGCCCCTAGTTCCGCTCTTTGACCAGATACTTTCTGAATCGCCGAATCTAGAGCTGCGAGAGCACTCTGAGAATCTTCTTTAGTCGAAATTGCAAGACCATCTACACCTAAACTAGAAACAGTTGAGTTAAGCATTTCCGTGTTGAACTTAATACGGTCCTGGAAGTCATTATTGTTGACACCGATTTGAAAATCATAAGTCTCACCAGAACCATCAAGTAGTTTCTTACCGTTGAACTCAGTCACCTGAGAGATACGCTCGATTTCCTGCTTGAGGTTTTGATACTCAAGATCAGTAAAAGCTCTTTCAGAATCACCTACTGTGTCTGAAGCTGCCTGAACTGAAAGCTCACGCATTCTAATAAGAATGTTACCGATTTCGCTGAGACCACCTTCAGCGGTTTGAATCATTGAAATACCATCGTTGGCATTTCTTTCAGCTTGATTCTGACCTCTGACTTGTGCTTTCAACTTTTCACTGATGGCAAGACCTGCGGCATCGTCAGCAGAACGTACAATTCTTGTACCTGATGACAACTTCCCAAGGGACTTAGCCTGTGCTTCGTTGTTGACGCCTAGGGTTCTCTGGGCAGAGAGAGACGTCACGTTGGTGTTAATACGTAAACCCATTAGATCCTCCTTGTGTTCTTGGCGCCGCATCCTTGGTGCTTAATCCCTAACCTTGAGGAAAAATGAGCCTACTGCTCTCTGAAACTATGTTTACTAAATGTCCGACAGCCTACATGGCAGTCATAGTCTAATTTCGGAGTTCCTCAGCAGACCTTTAGAAAAATTTTCCAGAAATTGACTTTTTTTTAACACACCAATTCGATCAAGCTTTCTAGGCAATTTTTTACCTTTAAAGTGACTAAAAATTTCACCTTCTCACCTAACTTTAGAGGCCTCTTTTGCCGATAAGAAAACGTATGAGTCTGGGTACAAAACCACTAATATTCGTCGAGCCACTTTCACAAACTTTGCAGAAACTCAGAGAGGTCATTTCTGAGAATGCTGAGAGTGAGGGCATTGAAGTTTTTGATGTCGAGGAGCTCGCAGAACTTGGCCAATTGATTCCCACTATAGGTCAGGGCCTTGTTTTAACTTCAAGCCCCAAGAAATGTGCACTCTATCTTCAAGCCAATAGAAGAGTCGTAAAGAAGATTGGCACAAAGACCATTCTTCTCTCACCTAAAAGTATTCCAAGAAAGACTCTTGATAAATTTATGAAAGTTGGTCTTACTGAATGTGTGGTGGAACCAGTTAACCCCAAAACCCTACTCTACAAAGTTCGCCTGCAACTACGCTCAATTGTTGCTACAAGCGATGAAGAAGAAGACACTGCAACAACTTTCAAAAGAGATGAAGGTGAAGCAAATGTTGATAATAATGCCAAGATGCGCGCTGAAAAGGGCGTCATCATGGATGATGAGGAAGCTCCAGAAGTTCAAAAGAAAAAGAAGAAAGATATTGTAGAAACTGTAATGGAAGACCCGCGTAAGGCCAATCGCAAAAAATATCAAGAAGAAGCAATTGATGGCTACTACAAGGGCAAGAAGAAAAAAGAAGAAGTCGCCGACTACGATGAAGAAGGAAAGAAAAAGAGGAAGGTCTATCAAGAGGAAGTCATTGAATCCCACTATAAAGGCAAACTTGACGTTCCTGAAGTAGAAATTGAAGAGGAGCCTAAAAAGAAGAAGAAAGCTCCCCTCATGATGGAAGAATACGACGATGAAATTAAGGCACCTAAAGTTGAACTAGACCTGGAAGAAGACTTCATCAAAAAGGCCAAGGCCGAAATCAATGATGAGATGAATGATGACATCAATCAGCGCAAGAAGGCCCTTGATATTGAGATTGATGATGATACACCCAAAGACCGTGAGGTAGACAAAGCAGAGGACCTTGGTGGTCATTACAAAGGTAAACTCAAGCAAAACCAACTCGATCTTGAAGACGATGAATACCTTGATGAGAAAGAAGAGGTTGATTACGAAGAAGGCGGCCCTGAGAAGAAGAAAAAACCAAAATTAGAAATCGTTGAGGACACACCAGATTACCACGACAAAAAAGAGGAAGAACAACTTTTAGAGTCTGAAGAGAAAAAGAAGAAGGCCAAACTCGATGTTGTAGACGATGAAGAAAAAGATTATATTGACCGCCCGGAAGAAGAACTCGAAACTCAAGAAAAAGAAAAGAAAGCGAAGCTTGACCTCGTCGATGACAGTCCTAAAGATAAAGAACGCACTCAAGCAAAAATTGAAGAAATTGAAAAAGAAGATAAGAAGAAAGACGCCAAGGCCGAGCACCTTGATGGCTACTTACGCGGAGGAGCTGCTAAGAAAAACCTCGATGTAGAAGATGATGAAGACCTCTACCGCGATGAGGCCAAAGAAGAGGAATACGCCGAAAAGAAAAAGAAGAAAGAGGCCCTTCTCCTTGAAGATGATATTGAAAAAGACCCTCTTCTCGATGAAAAAGAATATGACGATGATTACACTCAAAAGAAGAAAGCTGAAAAACTTCTGGTTGAAGATGATGATGGCTTTGGAAAGAGGGAAAAAATGCTCGCTGAAGATGACAGTGAGCTTGGTAGAAGAAAGAGCAATTACAAAGAAGATGATAAGGGCGGCTTTTCTAAAGGAAAAGGTGGCGCCAAGAAGGAAGAAGAGCGCGGTCCAGGTAACCGTGCCGATGCTCGTGCTGATCATATAAAGACCCACTACTCTAGTAAAGAGTCTCTTAAGCACGGTGACCAAGACTGGGATTCCAAGTGGGATAAGAAGAAGCCTGAAGATGACTTTGGTCCCATGAAAAGAGAAGACAAAGAGCTTCTCATTGAAAAAGAGGACCTAGGCGAGCAAACCATTGATTATGGCCAGCTCAAAAAGGAGTTTGAAGGCATCAGTATTGATGGCATTTCCAATAAGAAAAAGGAATATGGCTCCTTTGATAATGTCATCAAACCAAAGACCTATAAGAAGCGCGTCGCCACAGTTGATGGCTCCATGGAAGAGATGGAGTTTGAAGAAGTTGAAGAAGAAAATATGGAAGTCGAAGGGGAACAGGTTTTTGAACCGGAGTCCCTAGGAATGGAAATTGCTATCGAAGTTCAGGACTTCTACTTTGAAAAGGATATGGATACAGAAAAGCTTTGTCGCTTTCTCAATGAAAAAATGGGCAAGGCCTTTCGAGGACAATTGGTCTTCTATAATTTCGCTAAAGAAGAGCTCCCTCCTCCCTTCTTTAATGGTCTCGTTGAAGGAAAAGTAGGAGAAGAACCAGAAAAGCTTCCCGAAGAAGAGCTTGAAGGCTACACCCGCCTAGAGAGACGAGAACTTGAAAAAGATTATAAAGAAGAACTCGCTGCTTTTAAAAGTGCGTTAAGTGAGGCCAAAGAGTCTTGGGAAAGTGATTATGGCAACCTCCTAGAGGAGTGGAGGGCCTATAAGACTCCAGAGTGGAAAGATCACACCTTTCAAGAGGAAAGCAACCACTTTGTCTTTCCCTTCTATGAAGGAGTTACTCTTATGGGCCTCGCCGTCTTTATCCCAGATGAAGACTTTAACCCGGAACGCTCAGATGCTCTTGAAGCCGTTTTTGAAGTGGCCAGAGGCATCTTTATTACGGAATACCACCAGGCCAAAGGCGAAGGTCAAGTCCGTCAGAAGAAGAAGAAGAAAGATAAACCTAAGAAAGAAAAGAAAGGACTCTTAGGCAAGCTATTTGGGAAGGCAGGTTAAGAGATATGGACTTATTAAATCAAGACCAATTCTTTACCATTGAGCTTGAGCAACTTAAGACTGAGGGAAATGAAACATTTCCCTTCCACCTCTATGTCTATAACCCTCTGAATATGAAGTATTCAACCTTTCTCTATGCCAACTCTCCCCTTACACCGGAGAAACTTGAATTTCTCACCTACATTACGGGAAAAGGTGGCCGCATTGCCATTAATAAGAACCAAGAGAATACCTTTCTCAGTGACCGCAAAGTTCCTAAAGAGGAAATTGAAGATCTCATGGAAGTACCTGAGCATGAATTTATCTCACGTAGGCGCGAGCGCTTGGAGAAATGGGAAAAGAAGAAGGAAAAGGGTCAGTTTCACTTTAAAGAAGAACTCACTA
>JAUIBX010000076.1 GCA_030427595.1 Bacteriovoracia bacterium
GACCTCCTTGTTCAAAATCAAGGAGGGCCTGAAGTTTCTCATTTTTAAAGAGGGTATTATCAGAGTAGAGGTCTCCGTGAATAATTCCTTCTTCCCATTCATTTTCAATGAACCATGTGAGTTGATGGGGAAACATCAGATCAAAGAGCTCTTTAAAGTCAGGAGGACATTGGGTGGAGCGGGTAAAGTCGTAGACTTCACGAGCGCCAAATCCAACAACCTCATGGTCTCTAATATTTTTCATCTCTTCGCCATGGCGAAGGGAATGAAGAGTCGCCAAACCTCTGCCAATTTCTTCACAGGCAATATCACTGGGACCTGGGGGAATGCCATCTAGAAAGGGAAAAATGACCCCAAACTTATCTTCATAGGTATAAACAACTTCCTGCTGGCGTGTTTTAAAGGGAACTAGCGAGTAAGGAAATTGACGAGAGTTCAGGTAGAGAAGGAGCTCCATTTCTTGTTGCAGCTCCTTTTGACCCTTATCATTGGAGACCTTAAGCAAATAGTGCTGAGGACCCACATCGAGACGATAATTAGAATTAGAGATTCCTAGAGAGAGGGGAGTTAGCTTTGTTAGCTCACCAAGATCATAGAGGTTGGCAATGGCCTGCGCCTCTTCAATTTTGAGTTTTGTGTAATCACCCATGGGTGTGTTCTCTCTAGGTATAGGAATACTATTGATTTTAGGACGATAAATTGACCCATACTGTGCTCAATGTCAAAGGTCTAGGCCCATTTCTTGTGTACCCGTTCATTGGGGTGTTATAGTTTGCGAGTTTGAATATTCACAGTCGCTGCCATCATGCAGCACGAAGCATTGAGGAGTTACCCATGAGTGGTGATTATAAAGTAAAAGATATGTCCTTAGCCGATTGGGGACGCAAAGAAATCACATTGGCCGAAGTTGAAATGCCAGGTCTAATGGCGCTTAGAGAAGAATTCGGTAAATCAAAACCACTTAAGGGCGCTCGCATCGCTGGCTGTCTTCACATGACCATTCAAACGGCCGTTCTCATCGAAACTCTCGTTGAGCTTGGTGCTGAAGTCCGTTGGTCATCTTGTAATATCTTTTCAACTCAAGACCATGCTGCTGCGGCCATCGCTGCTGCTGGAATTCCTGTTTTTGCTTGGAAGGGTCTTTCTGAAGAAGAGTACGAGTGGTGTATTGAGCAGACGATTCGTTGGCCAGATGGTCAAGGTCTCAACATGATTCTTGATGATGGTGGTGACCTTACGAACCTTATCCTTGATAAGAACCCAGAGTTGGCTTCTGAAATTAGAGGTATCTCTGAAGAAACAACTACAGGTGTTCACAGACTTTACGAAAGAGTTAAGGCCGGAACTCTTCCTATGCCAGCTATCAACGTCAATGACTCTGTAACAAAGTCTAAATTTGATAACCTCTACGGTTGTCGTGAATCACTTATCGACGGTATTAAGCGTGCAACTGACACCATGGTTGCCGGTAAAGTTTGTATCGTTGCTGGATATGGTGATGTTGGTAAAGGTTCTGCCCAGTCTCTTAGAAGCCAAGGTGGACGTGTGATCATTACTGAGATTGACCCTATTTGTGCTCTTCAAGCAGCAATGGAAGGTTACGAAGTAATGAAAATGGAAGATGCTTGTAAACTTGGTGACATCTTCGTTACAACTACTGGTAACTTTGGTGTTATCCGTGGCGAGCACATGGATCAAATGAAAGACTCAGCGATCGTTTGTAATATTGGTCACTTCGACAATGAGATCGAAATTGAGTACCTCAACAAGAATTACACCAAAGACAATATTAAGCCTCAGGTTGACATGTACACTGACAAGAACGGTAGAAGACTTGTGCTTCTCGCTGAAGGTCGTCTCGTGAACCTTGGCTGTGCTACTGGTCACCCTTCATTTGTGATGAGTAACTCTTTCACCAACCAAGTTCTTGCTCAAATCGAGCTTTGGGAAAATTCTCAAAAATACGAAAATAAAGTTTATATGCTGCCCAAGCACCTTGATGAGAAAGTGGCCCGTCTTCACCTTGAGAGAATCGGGGTTAAGCTTGACACACTTACTCCTCAGCAAGCTGAGTACATCGGTGTTAAGCCAGAAGGTCCATATAAGCCGGAGCACTACCGCTACTAAAAGCGTACTAAACTTTAGAATAATTGAGGCCTGCTACGTGCATGCCTCTTTTTTTTGAGGTAAATTTGAGAAAAGGAGCCTCCATGAAAATCTATATTGGCTGTGATCACGCAGCATTCAATGAAAAACAAGCCGTCATTTCCTATCTCAAAGAACTAGGTCATGAAGTCGAAGACTGTGGTCCCTTTAGTGATGAGCGTGTGAATTACCCAGACTATGCTTCCAAAGTTGCCAAAGAGGTGGCCTACAAAGATATCAATTCCACACGAGGAATCTTACTTTGCGGTTCTGGTATAGGGGTTTCCATGGTGGCCAACCGCTTTGCTGGGGTGCGTGCTGCTCTTTGTCGTAATGTTGAAGAAGCAGTCCTCTCAAGAGGCCATAATAATGCTAATATATTGTGTATGGGAGCAAGATTGATTTCCGTCGACACCATGAAGGAAATGGTGAAGGCATGGCTTGAGGCTCCCTTTGAAGAAGGTCGTCACTCAGACCGAATTGCACTTTTTACTGATCTAGGAGAAAAGGCGTAGTGGAAGTTGATTACCCAAGAAAACTACTTGAGAGATTGGCCTTTATTTTTGTTTTTACCCTGTGCCTCTTAGGAGTCTATTACTCCCGTACAGATCTTGCTTTCTTTGAAGGAAGTTATGTTAAAGAAGATGGCCCTTTGGAGTGGCTTACCGTCGTCGCTCTTTTGCTAGGCTCAATTCTATGCTTTTATCGCGCAAAGATTCTTAAGCCTTTTCGACATAAGAAGTTCATTCTTGGTCTTTACCTCTTATCGGCGATGTTCTTCTTTGGTTTGGGAGAAGAGATAAGTTGGGGTCATCGTATATGGCACGCACTCTTTGATTTTCAGACTCCTGAATTCTTTCAAAAGTATAATTCCCAAGGGGAGATGAATTTTCATAATTTGCGCTTCGGTGGTCTTAAAATTAATAAATTGATCTTTGGAACCTTCTTAGGAATAGGAATCGTTTTCTACTTTCTGATCCTCCCTTTCATTTATCGTAAGAAAGAAGCCGTCAAAAACTTTGTCGACTCATGGGCGCTGCCTTTACCAAGGATTTATCACATTCTTGCTTACGTCTCTTTGGCCGTTATTGCTGAGCTTATCGCTGGAGGCAAGAAAGGAGAAATCTTAGAGTTCGGTGGTTCTTGGATTGTTCTATTAATGATCTTTGAGCCCTACAACCGAGAGATTTTTAGCCGCAAATCTTTTGAGAGATAGTCTCTTTTAGAAAATATAACCAATATTGAGATAGAAGGTGTCATTGGCCCTATAGGCGGACCAGTATGAACTCACCTCAGGTGAGCGGATCAGCTCGGTTCCAAGAGTGACTGTACTTTGGCGCCAAGGAAGAAAGATTGCTTGTGCATTAAGAAGGTTGTCTCCTCTTTCGATATCATACCTCAGACTTACCGTACCTTGGAGCCAATCACTAAACTGGTGAGAACCACCGAGGCCTACAGCATTCTTCCACTTCACGGTTTCACTATAGAAGTCATTACTGCCTTTAATGTGTTCACTAAAATATCTGAGGTAATTCAGAGTAATGAGAGAAAAGTCATTCTTGTAGGAAAGAGAACCATGAGCATAACTTTCTCTGTTGTAGATGGGTTCCACTGAGAAGTATTCACTAGGAGTCGTCCTATTATTTTCAATCTCTAAAGATAAGCTATCAAAGTCTGCACCCAGGCGGGCATTGGGGTCCACTGTGATGGCCCCTGCAATAAGTTCGAATTGATTATATCTCTGGCGGATTTCACCACCAAACATCACATGGTGATTTACAACCGGGGTGGCGTTTACGAGGACACTATCTATACTGGGTTCATAATAGGCTTCGGCATTAATTCTTAATCTTCTTTCAGGCTTATAGATAGAAAATAGGTTAAATTCACCGGCGGTCTCTTTATGGCTCCAATCAAGACCCATCCTCATACCAAGAGATTTTTGAACAATGATGTTGCGGTACTCTGGCATATTCACATCATAGAAAATATCGACTTCTTGATTTGCTACAATTGTTCTTTCTGGCGGTCTCTTATACCAGTCGGTATTACTGACGACATTGCCATTTTCTACTTTTACTGATGGATTTAGCCCTGGAATATAGAAGTAACTTAAAAAGATCTCGGTAGTAAGGGCACCATCTCTCGTTTGGTAATGGAAACCTGTCAGCCCCTCATTCTTCATATCCATAAGGCGAAAGCCACGAGTATTTTGAAAGTGATCTAATTGCCAAAAGCTTTCATTGGGATGCCAATCGAGCTTTTGACGACCAAGGGTATAAGTCGTTCCTCCATCACCTTGATAGCGCAGGTAGGCCTCAGACAGTGATGGACTAAAGTCACTATTGTTGATGTAAAAGCGCAGGTCACCATTGAAGTTTCCCTCTAGGGTTCCACGCTGGAATTTATAGCTATGAGAAAAGTCGAACCAATCAGAATTCTTCGTTTTGTTTTGGGGTTGATTGAGGCGGACAAATTTTTCATAGCCAATCTTCGTTGTTCCCCTACTGTCATCTGAAATATCCTGAGAAATCACCTGAGCATTGACGGTCGAGACCATCAAACATAGGCTGACCACCTGAATAAGGCATGATTTGGCTGAAAAGCTATTTGTCATAGACCCATTTTGCCAAGATTTGAAGGGCCATGCTTGAAAAAGTGACGCGCAGTGTAAAAATGCCATACTTGATCATTTTCTCTTCAAATAAAGGCCCTATTTCCCGTAAGATGGGAGAGTTAAGGATGTATAACCATATGAAATTACTTGAAAAGTTAAAGATCTTAGGACTTTGCCTGTTTATGACAGGCTGTGGCTATTTTAGTGATGAGCCCGTGCCTGATGCTGGCACCTACAGTTCTGAAAAGCTCGCCAACTCTTGTGAGATCAATGTTGAAGAGCTTACTCAAATCCTAGAAAAAGACGTTCATGAGCAGATCGATTGCCTCGAGCAAAACCTCATGAACTTTACCAAGTATGTGAGAAGGGAAAACCCAGACTCAGTTAATGATTCGGAACTTGGTGGCTTTATTCGCCGGTTCTTTCAAGGCCACGCCCACATCATTATCGATAGCATGGGTCTTATTTTTGATATCAATAGCCTCTTCTTAAGAGATTCGAATAACGCGATTTCAACTGAAAATATCAAGCCTCTTTTTAATCTCCTAAGGGTGGCGAATACAGAAATGTCTTCCATGACTCAAACTTATAAGCTCTATGGTGACAAGAAGATCGCCCTTGAGGACGCTCAAAAATCTGTTCAAAATGATCTTCAAGAATTTAGTTCTCAGGTTAAAGATATTATCTCTAAGAATGGTCGCGGTGCGGATTCTCAGATTAACTTAAAGGAATTTTTTGAAAGAGTGTCTCAACAGTTTGAGACCTTTCAAATGACGGAATCGACCCTTAATGGAATCTTGGCCCTTAAAAAACTCTTTCTTGGTGGCAAGAGGGAAGTCCTTACTCGTAATGAACTCTTTACTCTATTAGATCAACTTCCTGACATGGGCTCCACGGCCTTCTTTCTGCTTTATGCTGACTCCAGTAATCAGGGAAGTGCCACTCACTACTTTTCCCAGGTGAGTGAAAGTATTCAAAGATTAAGTGAAAAAGTTTATCCCCACAGAAGAGAAGAGATTATTTTTAAAGATGGTGAGGTTGAAAACCTCATTCGTGCTTTTATGGGAGATGACTCTGATTTATATGTAGAAGTTGCTCAAAAAGTTAAAAAACATTTACTGGGAACAGGTTCAGATACTGGGCCCTACACCTATCATGAGATGAGAAATATCTCATTTCTTTCTCAGGCGATGATCGAGGGGCTAATTTTTGCTGAGGCCTTTAAGGAGAGTACTCAAAATAATAAGGATTGGAATAAAGGGCTTTATCTCAATAATAAGGAATCCTTTCTTGCAAGTTATGCTAGATTTGAGGCAAATGTCACCAAAGGACTCAATGACAATATTTACTTTCCGCGTAGAGTTGAGTTTTTTAAGTTTATAGAGTTTTTATCTGAGAAGTTTGAAGATTTTCCAATAAAGAGTGAATACCTTCCTATTCTTCCTCTTGTTAAGGTTTCTCTTGTTGGTGGTTTTAAGGAAAGCTTCAATAAGCTGGAGCTCTTGAATCTCCTTGCCAAGAGTAAAACTGTAGCCGACCTTTCTTTTGATCTCTTCTTTTCCTCTGAAGATACCCATTCAGATCAAGAGAAGTCTCGTCTTTATTACATTGCTGCAAAAGAAGTACGCCAATTGATTACCGGCCAAAAATACCTTCATGTGACGACTGTTGATAACCTCGTTGAAATTATAAGTGATGCTATTGAAAAACCAAGTATAAGGAATTATCAAAGCACTCTTGAAGCCTTGAAAGAAAAAATCCTTGGAGGCTACCCTGGGGCAATCTCTGTTGCTGACGTTGGCCAAATGCTAGAAATGGCGGAAGCCTATCTGGGAAGAAACTATTACTTTGATATCTCCTTTGATGCCTATCGTGACCAGCTTTCAAAGAATGGTCCTCTCCGCTATCTAGAATACCGTCACCATCAAGGTTATAGGTTTTTCTCACAGGACGAAGTTTTGGCCTATAAAAAGGAGTTCTTTAAACTTGTTAAGTCCTTTAGAGTCTATCGTGAAGAAGATGGAACTCAATACTACGGTAATGACCATCGCCGAACGAAAAGAGGAGTTCTTGAAATATTCCTCATCAGGCATTTTTATTCTATAGTCGCAGAGGCTTTTGGCGAAAAAATTCGCGATAAAGAGCTCTATGGATTAAATATTGAAAAGCTTAATGAGGTTCTCTTTCTCTTTAAGCCGATTCTTGAGGACTTTGGCCTATGGAGTCCTTATCCTGAAACATTTGCAAGAAATGCCCTCCTTTTAGCCGACCTCTTTCAAGGTCAATCAGATGGCAATTTGATCATGGACCCCAATGAGGCGACGGAGTATGGAACCCTGGCCCTCTTTGCTATTCAAACGGCTGATGATCTCGTGGAAAAGACCAAAAAATATTGTGATTGGGTTGAGGCCAAGGGTGTAGAGGGATTTAAGCTTGAGTGTTACCGCGAAAAGTTTTTTAAGGTCTTCTTGAATGAAATCAACTTGAAAGAGAAGCTCCCTAAACTTACTGAGTATATTGAGAATGCTTCCCAAGAGGAAGCCTATGACTTTCTTGTGGCCGTAGAAGGTTTTGCTAGGGAGTCGCAAGACCAGGATAGACCAGAAACAAGAAAAGATCTCGTTCTCTTAATAGGGGCCATGCTTAATATTGAATCGACCTTTTTACGATATGATCAGAACAATAATAATATTCTTGATCCCCATGAACTTGATAGGGCCTTTCCCGTCTATGAGGACGCCATTATGTCTTTGGCGAATTTAGATGAATCGAAAAGGGGATATGCTAAGTCCATTTTTCTCTTCATGATTAAGAAAATGAAAATGCCTAGTCAGTGGGATATTGCGACCTTTCACTACAACCCTTTTGCTAATAAGCTCATCTCTTCAAAGAGACTGAATATTGGCGCTCTTCTTTATAATATGCTGCTAGCTGCGGAAGAAAATAGAAAGGCTAGGAAAGAAGCGATCCAATCAGCGCCTTAGCTCTTAGGCGAACAACAGCGAATAAGGCTTCAAAAATAATTCCCCCCGCCATTTTTGATTGACCATCTCTTCTTTCATAGAAGGTAATAGGGACTTCTTTGACTTTTAGGCCTGAAAGCCAAACTTTATAATTAAGCTCAAGTTGAAAAATATATCCCTTAGAGATGATATTATCCAGGTTAAGAGTTTCTAGGGCCCTACGACTAAAGCACTTAAAACCACCAGTTGTATCAAAGACAGGGATGCCTGTGACAAAGCGAGTGTATATAGAAGCTAAATAAGAGAGAAGAAGCCTCTTAAAGGGCCAATTAATAATTCTGATACCGTCTATATAGCGAGAGCCAATAACCAGATCATTTTGCTGGCCGGCCTCAAGGAGGTCTTTCACTTGCTGAGGATCGTGGCTAAAGTCACAGTCCATCTCAAAGACATGATCATAGTCTCTTTCAAGTGCCCACTTAAATCCCGTAATATAGGCCGTACCTAAACCAAGCTTACCGGTTCTTTCGATCATGAAGAGCTTGGTGTACTTGTCTTGAAGTTTCTTCACAACATCGGCCGTTCCATCAGGGCTGCCATCCTCAATAATTAGAATACTGACTTCCGGATAAAGCCCGAAGAGGGTCTCGATCATACGTTCAATATTATCGATTTCATTGAAGGTTGGAATGATGATGAGGGTTTTATGCCAAGGAAGCTGCAAAAGAATTCTCCACAGTTTTTTTCTTTATTTTCTACAGTTTGAACAGTGATGTTGCAATGACTCTCTGAGTTTATTGACGCTTTTATAGAAGTAGTGACTCGCCTTTTCTCCCACATTTGACTCAAGAAGCCATGCGAGTTTTCGCGCCTTTGGGTTGTGTTTCACTAAGAATTCGATGACCTGCTCACCAACGAGGACGGTTTGAGCATTTTCATCTACGACGAGATGAACTTCTTTTGAAAGTTCATAGTCTCTTAAATTGGGAAATCTTTCTGGAAGGTGTGGGTTTTCGTAGGGAGTAAAAGAAATGTCACAATCAAAGTCCATATGTTCGATCGCCTGTTTAAAGCGAACACATAGGGGGCAACCTGGATCAAATAAAATAAGGGGAGTTTTTAGTTTTTCTGCACTCATCCTTGAGTCCTTTGAAAAGTGATAAAAGCTTATTGAATTTCTAATCGGCGCCAGCCTGAAACCTGATAGCGCCTTGAGATAATTTCAAAAAGTGGTCGGTCTTTGTTCTTGGTAATTTGCGCCTGCTGTTCTGCTTTTTGGGCAAACTTCATGACACTGTTACCTGACCTAGATTTCTTTTTCTTTTTAAACTTATTAAGAAGATTATTATAATTGTTGCCTGACTTCTTCTTGCCTGGACCGACTTTGCCAGTGGCACGGTTAAAGCGAAGAACATTACTACCCTTACTTGTCTTAGCGACACTAAATTTCTTACGTGATTTGTTGAGGTCCGCACTTAGTCCAGCCGCCATTTTTCGACCTTGCGCCGTTGTTGGCTGAGAGGCCATCAGGCGAGCGATAGGCCTTGGAATATTCATCTTTTCAAAACCATCTGAAATGGCCTTATTACCCTTATTTAAGGAGGGGTTCTTATCAACCTTATTGGCCAAGTCACCTAATAGCTTTCTTGTTGCATTATTTGTGGTGGAGGCTCCTCTAAGGCCACCACTGGTGAGTTCACCCCTCATGAGCTTTCCAACATCTTTGCCCGTAGAAGATTTTGCAAATTGAACAAAGCCTGGAGTGCTGAGGTCAGAGAAGAATTCTTGATCAAAGCAGGCATCTCTTGAGATACAGTCACAATTGGCATCGGGCTTCATGTCTTTATCGGCACAAGGAATACGAAAGCTGTCATTCGCAATGGCCCTCTTGTGAAGTTCTGGCACACAGTGAACGGGATCATACATGGTCTCTTTTTGAGCGCAGTAACAATTGAGTTGAGTGTGCGGATTACAGTCACCTTTGCCTGGTAGTTCTTCCGCAATTCTTTTCACTTCTTCTGAATACTTTTCTTGTTGTTTGGCCTCGTTCATCCAAAACGCAGTGAGAAAAGCGGCTGCCCCTGCTTGAGCAATGACTTTCCAGTTAATCACGATGCCACCGGCGGCCATATAAGCGGCGTAACACGCGGTGGTTGCACCCCAGACAACTCCTTGGATTTTAGCTGACTTTGCCCTAGCATCATGACTTCGGGCCGCGCGATAGAGAAGTTCCTTTTGAGGGGTATCTTGCGTAACGGGTTGAGCGTTCAATGTATTTTGTGCCGTTTGCTGAGAGAACATGGCGAGCATTTCCCCAGCAGATGGAATCATGGTGCAGTAGTTTTTCTTTTTTTCACCACTGCCTTCTTCCCCTGCAGCGTCTCCAGTTTCAGCCGTATCTCCTGTTTCTCCAGTGGTGTCCGTTCCGGTATCGGCTCCTTCTGCTTTGGCCTCAAAATCAAATGCATCCCCTTGCATGCCCATCATGCCACCAACAATGGAATAGGCCCTTGCCACCATCTTCACAATCTCCGAGTCCACACCCATGAACTTTGTGCTTCCTCGTCCCTGGCACGCTGCCGGGTCTTCAAGCTCCGCACATTTTTCATTCATGGTTCTTACGGAGAGTCCTTCATGGACAAAGACTTGGCTTTCATAACGGGCTTGATCGGTCAGGTCATAATCACCTTCGGCCTTTTCGGGCATCTCGCCCGGTTTTACTTTTTGATCAGCTAGCTGAGCTTGTGTGTTAAGGCTGTAGAATAGGACAGAAAGCAGGAGAGGAAGGGTGAGAACACCCTTTAAACTTGCCCAAGAAAACAGTCGTAACTTCCTACTTCTCATAACTTATCCTATCTCAATATTTTATCACCTGATCGGAGTAGCCCCCTAGGGAGAATCGCAGCTGGCACATTAATTATAATAAAATCATGTACTTATGGTGTGGGGCGGGCTAAATTTGCCTTTAAAAGGCGCAATAAATAATTGTCGATTGACCAAATTACTAGGGAATTGTTAAATAAACTCAATGAAAAAGACTGACTCCAATCATATTCCAGAAGCAGAATTATCCCATTCAATGGTGCACTACCTCCTGACTATTCATAAGCTCAAGGAAGGTAAAGGCTATGCCCGCGTCACTGATATTGCTAAAGATCTGGGGTTGACCAAAGGGTCTGTTTCTACCGCGGTTAATAATCTTAAAAAGAGAAAGCTTGTCACTGAAGAAGAGGACTCAAAGTTTCTTTTGCTCACTGACCAAGGCCATGATGAGGTCCATAGAATTCTTTCTTCGCGTACACTTCTCTTTTACTTTCTCAGAGATTTTGTCGGCGTCACTGAAGAAATTGCTGAAAATGATGCCTGCCAGATGGAACATTTGATGAGTCCAGAGACTTCTCAAAAGTTTTTTGAATTCATGAAGGACTTGGCCTGCACATGTGAAAGACTTGAAGGCCAAGGGGTTATTCCTGATTCTTTCAAGTTTAAGACGAGTCTAGATTTGTGCCAGTATCAATCTGCTGAAGATTTTATGGAATCTCAAGAGGGAGACACTCATCTTCCCGCAGAAGAGCAGTCTTAGTTTCTTTAGCAAATCATGAAGAGATACCTCACGATATTGTCCCTTATGCTTTTTGGGCAAATGAGTTCTTACGCTGAAACTTATTGTTTTAATCCCGACGTCTCTTTAAGTGAAGTTATTCAACACCTTGAAGTCATGCTCACACCAAAAGATAGAGTAACAAGGAGCGGTTCATCTTGCTTGGATGTAACAGTTAGTGTGAGTCGAACTCCTCTCATTTATAAGTGGCTTAAGAAAAAGTATAGAGTGAGGACTCCAAAATATGCGCAAAATTCATCTGCTCAAGCTGCTGAGGTCACCAAGAACTGTCGCCTTCAAGTCGAAAGAATTTCAAAAGGGAAGACTCTTAATGATGAAGTCTCCTTGGGAAATAAAACGAGACTTAACAGAACGACACGTACGAGTTCTGGAAAAAGTGTATCTTCCTTATTGTTGGGACAGGGCTTTAGTGGAGCAATAAGAGTAAATGATCGCCAGGTCTTTCTAACTTGTAAGTCTGGCGGATCAGGCTTTTACACTATACAAGTTTCACTAAGTGAAGAAAGCTCTAGTTTAAGCACCGTTATTCAACTGCGATCAGGACAAAAACAAAATATCGGTCAAGTTGTCGAAGATTTAAAAACGAGAGAGAAGTCTTTGGGGCTCCCTGGTGGGATAGGTGTAAAGAAAGAGAAGAAGAACTTTACCTACGACTACTTTCTCATTGCCCAATAGAGGGAGTGACCTCCCTTTTCTTTACCCATAACCCAAGAGTTTGAGTGCCAATATCATTCCACGGATCTTTTTTTAGGAAGTAATTCCATACTGTAGAGAGAGAAATTTTCTTGTAGTCAGGAAGCCACCATGAACGATAAGGAATGATTTCTCTATTATAGTCGTTCGCCAGCTTGGCCCTGAGTTCGCTGTCATTAGGTTTTCCTAGAATATATGTGTAGGTCTTCAGTGGTTGTTGCCCTAACAAATGGTGATACTCACTTCTTCCATGAAGATACCAGGTCGTGGGCCATGTCCCCTCATCTTTAACTAGGAGATAGGGACGCTTACCTCTGGGTTGTGATTCCATCTGGCTTCTGATTTCAATGAGTGTTTCCTCAAGATCAGAAGTGGTATGAACTTGAGTAAGAATATTTTTAGGGGAGCCCGAAAATTTTATATTGGTCCAGTAGGTGGTGTAACCCATATGGCCAATCATTAAGATTATAACTGGAATGATAGGCCAATAAAATGTGCGGTCATATTCAAAAGCATAGAAGAAAAGACCTGTTATCAGGGGATAGATAGCTAGCCAAGGGACCTTCTCTCCCACATAGGAGTAGGTAAAGAGTGAAGCAAGGAAGAAAAAGGCCAAGGTTGCTTTTGCCTGTCTTTTCTCTAAAAGGTACGTAGTGGGGGCGACGACAGCGTGAAAAACTAAGGGGAAGAAAAAGTAATAATCCAAAGGTATTTTGAGCTTTAGGTAGGTTGAGACGAATTGCTTTACACCAGGGTCGTTCATGCTGAAATGAGTAAGGGCTCCAAATACAATAGATAAGAAAAAGGCAACTCTAATAATCCAAGTCTGCCTCTTATAAAAGGTAAAGAGGTGAAGAAACAATGCCGGTACCCACCATGCTTCAAAGAAAAGATTAATAAGGAAGCTAAAAGAAAAAGGTCCTGTGATTCTCTCGCTATGGTGTTGCTCAAACCAATAAACTAATGATTTGCGATAGAGACCATCTAGGGCGCCCTCCCAATAGACGAAGCCTGCGGTGTAATAGTGAAGGAAAGTCGCGACAAGGGTTAAAACGCCCATAAGAGTTGAAACAGGGTGCTCAATAGTAAAAGAGAGAAGTCGCTGAAAAAGAGTCCTTTGCTGTAGGTTGAAGAGTTGATCGATAACAGCTTCATAGAGCATAAAAACTATAAGGAAAGTCAGATGGATGAAGGTGTTTTCTTTGGCACTAAATTGAAGTCCAAGGCCGAGTCCAATAAGAAGAGCTTTTAAAAAGGGAGGCCTAGTGAGAAACCCTAAGAACATAGTCATAATACCAATGAGAATAAAGCTATCATGACGAATAAAGCGGGACCAATAAACTAGTGTGGGGCTTAATGAAATAAAGGCGAGTAGAAGAAGGCAAGTACTTTTACTGAGCCAGTTTCTCAAAAGGAGGGGGACAATCATTAACATGGAGCCAATAAGAACGGCAGGTAATCGGACCGCAAACTTTGTGACACCGAAGAGCCAAAAGAACCACGGAATAATATGATAGAGTAACGGCCCATGTAAAAGAGGGTCATATTTGTAGAAATTTCTTATGGGATTCTCAAGGTAATAGAGAGAATACATTCCGTGTAGTGATTCATCGTGATGAAGAGGGCGACTATCAAGGTGATAGAATCTAATAAAAAGACCAAGGGATACTATAAAAAAAATGGCAAACCAATCAATGGCCTTCCAGCTCTTTTCAGAATGCTCCACCTCTCTCTCCCATTAAAGATGAGCTTAAGCTGCAATATTCATATCGTGATTGTTATCAAGAGCGAAAACATTATCTTGATGGCCGACTTCATGAATATATTGGACTTTCTTTTTCAGTTGGTAAGAAAAAACGATAAGGTCCCACAGAGAATCAAAGCATGCCTTGATAAGACCCCAACGGATAAGCTTAGGGCTATTATCCTGTCTTTCAAAGTGCTGGACAGGGATTACAGGACAGTTCTTAAGACTTTTAAAGCAAAGGATAGAAAGGAATATATTGGGGGCGAACAGTCCTGGGGTTAGACAAGCAAGTGTGCGCTTAAGAAATGATCCTTGAAAGAGCCTATAGGGAATATTGGCGTCTGGAATATTGACACCATAGAAATCGAAAATCATTTTTCTTAGGAAAAAGGAGATAATCTTTCTATGGGTAGGGTCATGTCTCTTTTGGCGATGACCAAAGAGAGCAGGAGACTCCTTTCTTTTCTCCCAAAATGAGGCAAAGTCTTGCGGAGTGAATTGATCATCACTATCTGTTTGAAAAATATAGTCAAAATCCTGTGAGGTCGCCTCAATATAACCATTTTTCACGGCGATACCATGACCTTGATTTTCCTGGTGAATGACAATGAGTTCAGGATGTTCTTGAGCAAGAGAGTCTAGAATTTCACTTGTCCTATCAGTACTACCATCATTAACGATAATAATTTTAAAATTGATTGAAAGAGCTTCAAGAGCTTGTCCCCAGTCTTCTATGACCTTCTCAATACAAGAATCCTCATTATAAACAGGAATAACAACGGCAAGTGTATCTTTACTCATAAGAACCTTTTTTGGTCATAAAAGAGATCTTTTGATCTCTTAATGTATTATAAAGAATATTGAGTAAGATTACTTCCCGGAAAATAGGAACCAAGTTTGGAGATATTGAAGAAAGTCCAAGAGATTAACTCGGTTATTTGGGGGCTTGAAAGAGAGGATAAGAGAAATCTCTTTCTGATTGGAGCCACACTCTTCTTCGTTTTCTTCTCTTATCCTTTAATGAGGTCCACAACGACGAGCCTTCTGCTTACTCACTTAGGAGCAAAGTCTTCTCCCTATGCTTGGATCTATTCAGTTTTGGCCTTGTCTTTTTCAGTCTCAATTCTCAATCGCTTCCAGAAAACTGTCCGAGCTCAAAAACTTTATATTGGAATTTCGATGGTAACTCTTTCACTCTTTGTTGTTTTTTGGACGGCCTTTAAGCTTTCTGGGGAGCTTTGGGCATACCCCCTCTATGTTTTGAAAGAGGTTTATATCGTACTCTTGG
>JAUIBX010000314.1 GCA_030427595.1 Bacteriovoracia bacterium
TAGGATCATCAGTGGCGCTAACACAGCGTTGATCACATTCCACTACTGGTAACAAACGAGTGGGTGGTGTATTGGGAGCGTATTGGCCGACTTGAGTTAAATACTTATCTCCCACAAAAGTGTCCTTTTTAAGAGTAAAACCCCACTTAGATAGCAATTTATTAAAGCCTTTATCAGGTGACGATGACGGAACCTCAGGACCAAGGCGATTGGCCATTGCCAGGAAAGGATCGGTAAAGACAATGAGCTTACCTCCTTTCATGACATACTGATCAATTTGATAGAGAAGCTCTTCACTAAAACCGCTGGGGTGAATCACAATAAGGCCTTTCAAGAAACTGAGATCAGGTTTTTCCTTATTCACAACCTGAATCTCATACAATTCTTCGGCCATGCGAGTAATGCCCCAAGAACCTTCCACTGGCTTCCCTTGCATTCTCATGATTTGGGCGAGATAGGGACTCACATCTTCTTTCTTTACAGGAATTGGTGATAAGAGACCTATCTTAACTTTTTCCGCTTGTGTTACTTGATAAATGAGACGAACTAAATCGTATTCTAGGCGCTCCTTTTGATTAGGATCAAAGAACTCAATGACCTTTTCCTCTCCTGCCTCACTTTGGGCGACGAGACCAAAGAAGTATTTTTCTGTGTCAGTAAGGTTAAAACGCCGAAGCCCATAGAGAATGGCATCCTCTTCCTCTGGTGTATCGGGACGAGGGTCAATAACTTCAAGTTTAATATTATTTTGGGAAACTGCTTTCATTCTCTCAAGTAAAACGACAATATACTCAAAATAATTATTAAAGGCCCTGATGCCTTCAGTTCCTTTATTCGCCGCCGTTTTTGAGTAATAGAGCTTGAGTCTTACTGGTTGCTCTAAGCGAGAGAGAATCTTTTCAGTACCTGTTGAAAGGGTGTAGAGTCCCTCTTCTGTAAAGTCTAGGCGGTAGCCACGCAGTAAGACCGTCCCACTGTAAACCAGAAAGGCCATGGATAGGATACCAAGAATGGCCTTGAGACGATTTTCATATTGCCCAATAAGACTAGTGATATTTTTCTTTTGATTCATGCTTAGACTCCTTAGCTGGCCTTATTCTCTTGTAATAAAACAATGCTTCCATAGAGCCAGGAAACGATGAAAACCCCAAAGAACCACACATTATGAAGACCAAGGACTCCTCTTTCCATGGACTCAAAGTGGTTTAAGACAGATAAGCTTGAAAATACTTCCAAGAAGTACTGAGGTAAGAAAGTATCTAGAAAATCGAGGACCGGTGGTGAGCCTGCCATCATCAAGCCGTAGCCTACAACCACAGCAAGAATAAAGCTTACGACTTGGTTTTTTGTCAAAGCAGAAAAGAATCCACTTACTGCTATCAACACTCCCCCAATAAAGAGGGAGGCTAGATAACCTAATACAATTGGTCCCACATCAGGATCTCCCAAGTAACTTACTGTCATGACCATGGGAATTGTTCCTAGTAAGGTCAGGCCTAGGAAAGTCCAAGAGGCCAAGAACTTAGAAATGACGGCCTCCTTCACACTTAATGGCAGACTAAGAAGGACTTCAATGGTGCCCGACTTTCTCTCCTCCGCCCACATACGCATGCAGATAGCAGGTACAAGGAAGAGGAAGAGAAAGGGGATGTAGCGAAAGAAAGCAGAAAGACTGGCCTCTCTCATGAGAAAGAAGCTTCCTCGACCAGGCTCAAAAGTAAGGTAGCCCATGGCAAAGAGAAAGATCACTAAGAAAACATAACCTAGAGGTGATTTAAAGTAGCTATTCAACTCTTTTTTGTAGAGTGTCTTCATGGTTTTTAAATTCATAGCGCAACTCCTTCTACTTGAGTTCCAGTTGTTAACGCCCTAAAGACATCTTGAATGCGTTGATTTTGAGATTTAGACTTGAGGTCTTCAGGAGTTCCCTCAAAAAGAACGCGTCCCTCACCAACAATGACACATCGATCACAAACCTCCTCTACTTCCTCTAAAATATGAGTGGAGATGAGGATCGCCTTGTCCTTTGCCAAGTCTCTAATAAGTTTTCTCACATCATGCTTTTGATTGGGATCGAGTCCATCTGTTGGCTCATCCAAAATAAGAATATCCGGGTCATGTAATAGGGCCTGGGCTAAACTCACACGCCTTTTAAAACCCTTTGAGAGAGTTTCAATGGTTTGAAACTCTACCTCTTCAAGGTGACAAAGTTCCATGACATGCCTAACTCGAGATTCCAATTTCTCTTCAGAGATATTTCTCATCTTACCCATGAATTCGAGGAACTCCCGCACATACAGGTCCTCATAGAGAGGAGCATTTTCTGGAACGTAACCAATACGACTTTGGGCAGCTTTTGTATCTGTTTTGATAGAATGACCACAGACATGAGCGTCCCCACTTGTAATGGGGAGAAAGCCCGTAATCATTTTCATGGTCGTTGACTTCCCTGCGCCATTAGGTCCTAAAAAGCCTAGGACCTCGCCTTTATTGACTTCAAAAGAGATGTCTTGGACGACAGGAAAATCATCAAAGCTCTTACAAAGTTTGATGGTTTCAAGCATAGCAACTCCTTTGGCAAGCACGTGCTGCACTCTTTATGGTGGAAATATAGGAATGAGCTTTTATCTTTTTTCTGAGATTTTCTTCGTAACTTAAAAACGGTCTCACTTCTCCTCCTTCCTAAAAAGACTGTAAAAAACCGTTAAAATTAAAAAGAAAACATTGAGGAAAACCCTCATCTAAAAAAATAATAGAGTTCAAATTTTTGTCAAGAGTACTTTTTTTTACAGGGCCACCCTTGACAAAAATCGGCACCATCCCATTTTGGTTTGTGGAGGAAACTACCCTTTTTAAATAATGAAAATTATTAAGAGGAGGTTAGAAATGGTTCAAGATGGCCCAAACTATCAAATCACACTTAAGAATCTCGTACTCGAAAAAGAAAAACT
>JAUIBX010000077.1 GCA_030427595.1 Bacteriovoracia bacterium
ACCCAATACCGCCCAAAGCTTAATATCACCACCACCTAGACCAATCTGACCTTTAAGAAGGTAGAAGAAATAAGTAACAGAGATTGGAATAAGTGCCCCAATAGCGAGACCTGAGACCCAAAATGGCCAAGGCTTCATAAGAACGACAGTTAAAAACAATACAATAAATAAGTAAGCATTAATTCCATTAGGAATAAGCTTGTGCCTTAGGTCAATAATTACGATGGCGAGAAAGCTCGCAAAAACAGTCAAAAAGAAAAAATATGACCATAAAGCATTGGTGGTAAAGGATGTTGGAGTTATGAGAGCCGCAAACAGACCGACTGTCATTTCAACAAGGGGATACTGAGCACTTATTTTAGTTTTACAGCCAGAGCACCTGCCACGCAGAAATAAATAAGAAATGACCGGTATATTTTCATACCAATAAATTAACTTATCACAGCTCGGACAATGACTACGACTTGCAGAGAGAGATACCTTTCTTGGAAGTCTGAAAATTACTGCATTTAAAAAGCTTCCAATACAAAGACCAAAAAGAAAGGAAAACACGACAAAAATATAATTATTGGTCATGAAAACTCATTTTTAGAAAACACAATTGTCGATAAACCTAGAAAAATTCCAACCCAAAGAAAGCCATAGAAGAAGGCCGTTACGAGGTAAGTGTTCTCGATAAATCTCTCGTAGAGGACAAATGTTTTGATATTTAACTTTGTAAAGTTTGGGAGAAGGTATGAATAGTAGTCTACAAAAACTTTAATTACAGGGTTCACTTTATAGGCCATTGTATCCTTAACACTCTCTACAGCATGCCCACTTGCAAATAACGTCAAAGTAATAAAGACAGCAATAATATTATTAGAAACCAAAGAAAAGAAAACCACGATCAGCATGACGATTAACGATTCAAGGTAAATATAAAAAAGGGCCCAAGGAATGAGATAATTAAACTCTCCCCCCAAAGCCGCGTAAAAGCCATAGAGAATAAAAAAGAGGACTAAGACATTTACAAGAAGAATCCCTGCCAGACCCAACATTTTACCAAGAAGAAAACTAGTTCTTGATACGGGCCTTGAAATAATCATGTATAAGGTTCTGCTTGAGATTTCTTTCTGAAGAAGGGTTGCTCCTAAAAAAAGTGCAATACCAACAACACTCAAAGAAAGAGTACCAAGACCGATATCAAGCGTTACCTTATTCGCAACCCCATAACTAAACTCTGAAACAACAAAAGTAATTAAAAAGAGAAATGCTCCTAAGAAGGCCACATTAAGCAACACTTTACTCTCATAGATTTCAGCAAAGGTTTGTTTAGCGATGAGGTAAACTTTCATTTGCCTCCCCTTACTTCATCCCGAGATCCATCTTTTGTCAGATAAATAATTTCCTCAAGTGAAAGTCTTTCTAATCCAAATTCGATAAGTTCAGCATTCGTATTATTCATTTCTTCTATAAAATCACTCTTTTTATCGTTTGGAATATTCCCGAGATAAAAGCCTTCTCTTTCTTGAATCTGCTTAAAAATGTCCTTTAGTCTGGGGCTTAGTTCTTTAGAATGAAAGGCGACACGGTAATCTTTGGATGTTTGACTATTTAATAGTTTCTCCGTTTTTCCAGAATAAAATAGAGCTCCTGAGCGAATGACAACCAAGCTATCGCAAATCTCCTCTACATCTGAAACAATATGACTGCTAAAGAAAATTGTTGTCCCTTTATTATTTAAAGAAACCAAAATATCTTTAAACTCCTTTCTACCCAAAGGATCAAGCCCCGACAGGGGCTCGTCTAGAATCACGAGGCGAGGTTCATGGAGAAGGGTAGAAAGAAACCCAAGCCTTTGAAGCATACCTTTTGAGTAGCCTCGTATTTTTCGGTCGAAGGCAAAGGCGATCGCCAGCCTCTCTCCCCAATAGTTCATTCTCTCTTTAACGATATTTTTCGGGATAGACTGTAGTTGACCGAGGTACATGCAAAAGTCTCGTCCAGTCATATGAGGATAGAAGTATGGCCCTTCGGGAAAATAGCCAATTTGGGACCTTACTTCATTAAAATTCTTACCCATACTTGGGTGATAACTTATTTTGCCAGAGTCAATCTTAATAAAGCTCAAGGCCGCCTTTATTGACGTTGTTTTCCCCGCGCCATTGGCGCCCAAAAAACCACACAGAGCGCCCTCTTTTACCTCAAAGGATAAATCATCTACAACCACCTTTGGCTTTTTCCAAAAGTCGTCTTTAAAGGATTTTGTTACGTTCTCAAACTTGATCATGGTTTTATTAAGTCACTTGAATATAATAATCATTATGACAAAAGACACAGTAAACAACAATTCTAATAAGACTTTACTGATCGTTGCCCTTCTTATTTTAGCCTATATCGCAAACTTTTTTGTGGTTAGAGACCTTATTAAACCTGGCTTTCAGATTGGCCCACAAGAAACGACTGTTCATTTTAACGAACATCTTGTTAAGGCCCTATCCCTAGGCCAGTACAGACTCACTTCGAGCGTTCTTTGGGCCGAAACTCTACTGCGCTCTGATATTAAACATTATAACGAAAATGACCTCAATAACTGGATGTTCCACAGGCTTAATCTCATTACCACACTCGATCCCTACTTCTACGTCAGTTATCTCTATGGTGCCGTTTATTTGAGCATTATCAAGGATGACCTTAAAGGCGCGTCTACAATATATGAAAAAGGCCTGAGCGTTTTCCCAAATGACTTTGACCTCAACTATAATGCCGCTTTTCACTATTATTTTGAAATGGGTGATTACCAAATGGCGAGCCAAAAGCTATCTAAAATCATTGATCATCCAAGAGCAAGCGAACATCTCAAAAGAATATATTCTAGAGTCAAAGCAGAAAGAGGTAACCTTCAAGATGCCTTCGTCATTATCAAAGGCCTTTATGAGAAATCACCCGAAGGAAGTGCCATCAAGAAACGTTATGAAAAGAGTCTCTTTCAAATTAAAACAGAACTCGATCTTGAATGCTTAAATCGTCGCCAAACAAATTGCTCTAAAACCAATTTTCATGGCCTCCCCTATGTGATCAAAAATGGTGAATGGCAGTCTCCTGAAGACTGGAAACCCTTTCGCATAAAAAAAAGGTCCTCACATTTGTGAGGACCTTAATTCATTACATTAATTTTAATGTCTTGTTAGTAGCCTCTGTTTACCTCTTGAAGAGTCTTGTTCTCATTAATGGCCCACTTAGAAGCTTCAGCAGCCGTTTCATTGTCCGCGTCGATAGGACCTGCCGCACCAGCGATGAAATATGATCCATCAGGGTGAACAGTTACACCAGGAACAGCGGAACCAGCACCTGCCGTAGCGTTATCAAGACAGGCAGTATTGGTACCCGTACAAGCTGCAGGAGGAATCGGTGTCTGAGCGATAGTAATGGCATTTAGGTAAGCAAGGGTTGCTGTCTCACCACCAACAGTTTTACGACCGACTTCATAGTGGTCACCAGCAGCAAGACCAGTAGTACATGAACCACCGTTACTTGTAACGATACCTGCAGCATCATCCTGAGCAACCCCAAATCCAACAGCATAGTAGTTGCCTGATACCGGAAAAGAATATCCTGCATCAGCGAGACAAGGTGCAAAAGCATCGTAATCAGAATTCAATGAGGAAAGCGCTGAATAAATCGCTGACAACTGAAGCTTGGCCTCAGAAGTTTTGGTTTTAGCTTGATACCTTTTAAAGTTTGGAATTGCGACTGCTGATAGGATACCAATAATGGCGACAACCACCATCAGCTCCACGAGGGTAAAACCCTCTTCGTTCTTTAAATGCTTCATAAAACACTCCTTTCTTTTTGAAACTATTGAGAAGCTCCAAAAGATTAAGTCCCACCCTACTTACCAACGAGAGTTGTTGATTTTTGGGCATATCTCAGGAGTAAGTCCACCCGTGAACCCGAAGAAAAGCACTCCGCAATTCATATAAGTAAATCCACTCTTTCGACTCTAATATTGTACCCCAACTTGAAGCGCCAAAAGCTCTAGTAAATTATTGCCGTTTAAAATTATGACAAATCCTCATCTTTTCAATAACTTAGGGTCAGGCTCCACCAGCAGACATAAACATTGGCAGATACATCGCAATAAGGATTGTAGCGATAATACCACCCAAAACGACTATAATTATTGGCTCTACCATTTTTGTCATGGTTTCAATGAGGGCGTTCACTTCATCCTCAAAGACTTCAGCAACCTTATCGAGCATTTGATCTACCTGACCAGTTTGCTCACCCACTCGAACCATTTGGGTAACCATCGCGGGGAAGTAACTTATGCGCTCAAGAGGCTCCGTAAGGGTTTTACCCTCAATTACCTTTTTACGAACTTCAGTAAGGTCCTCACTAATGACCCCATTATCGATAGTCTCAATACAGATATCGAGAGCATCAACAAGGGAAACCCCAGAACCTAACATTGTCGCGAGGGTCCGCGAGAAAGAAGCAAGGTTACCCTTAACGATAATCTCTCCAAAGATAGGAGCCTTCATAAACAAACGGTCATATATAATTTTACCAGAAGGGGTTTTAACGAAAGAGTTTAATGCCGCTCCTCCAGCTATCGCACCCGGAACCATATACATAGAGTAATTCCCGAGGAAGTCTGAGGTATCAATAACAAACTGGGTAATGGCAGGTATCGCCTGGCCGGTATCGGCCAACATTCCAACAAATTGAGGAACAACAAAGACCATCATACCCCAAATAACACCAATACCTACGAGAGTTACCACAACAGGATAAGTCATTGCCGATTTAATTTGAGCTTTGATTTTTTCCTGCTTTTCAAGGTGAGTTGAAAGCTTATTCAGAATGGAATCAAGAATACCACCTGCCTCTCCGGCTTTTACAAGGTTACAGTAAAGCTTATCAAAGCCCTTTTGCTCCTTCATAGCTTCAGCGATGGTCTTTCCTTCCCCAACATCTGAACCTATCCGCTTAATAGCACGCTTCAAAACAGGGTGCTTCTGTTGCTTATAAAGAATTTCTAGTGATTGAATGATAGGAACACCTGCATTTACCATAATGGCCAATTGCTTAGTGAACCTCATTAGGTCAGAGGCACCAAATGGACTAGCAAGTCCCTTTTCCACCATCCATTCGCTAATATCAAACTCTAGGATGGATGGAGGAATAACCCTCTTGGGACGCAGGCCCTTACCACGCAGCACACGGCGGACCTCTTTTGCATTTGAGGCCTGAATTGTCCCCGCTTCGCGGCGACCTTCTTTATTTACTGCTTCGTAACGCCAATTACCCATAGACCCCTATTTTATAATGATCTTGTTTTTATACCAAGTTGTTTAGCTAACTCTTCAGGTTCAGTAGAGTAGGCCATCGCCGAATCCCCATCAAGGACGCCATTTTCGACGAATCTCTTGAGGGATTGGTTCATTGTTGTCATACCTGTCTTTTCTTGACCGATCTGCATCTGAGAATAGATCTGATGCACTTTATCTTCACGAATCAAGTTTCTAATTGCAGGAGTCGTTCTCATAATTTCCATTGCGCAAACTCGTCCAGGATCAAATGTTTTAGGAATAAGTTGCTGCGCCACTACCCCCTGGAGAACAAAGGATAATAGTGTTCTCACCTGATCTTGCTCATCCGAAGGAAAGACGTTGATAAGTCGGTTAATTGTCTGCACACAAGAGTTAGTGTGAAGTGTACCGAATACTAGGTGACCCGTTTCAGCGATAGTCAGTGCTGCTTCAATAGTTTCCGCGTCTCGAAGCTCACCAACAAGAACAATGTCAGGATCTTGTCTTAGAAGACTTTTGATGGCTCGACTAAAGTCGGTTGTATCAGAACCGATTTCCCTTTGATTCACGATACATCCCTTATGGGGATGTACGAATTCTATCGGGTCTTCCAGAGTAATAATATGACCGGCTTCATTTTCATTAAGTCTATCAAGTAGAGCAGCAAGAGTCGTAGACTTACCAGAACCAGTAGGCCCAGTGACAAGAATGATACCGTTACTCACATCAGTCATTTCAACTAGAACATTAGGAAGATTTAGCGTTTTGAAGTCTGGGATAATTGAAGGAATCTGTCTAAACACAGCAGCACAGCCACCTTTGGAGTAGAAGACGTTGGCGCGAAAACGGGCCAAGCCTTTAATACCAAAAGAAAAGTCGAGCTCCATGTTTTTTTCAAATTCGTTCTTCTGATCTTCCGTAAGAATCTGATAAATGAGTCGTTTGGTATCAGCGGCCGAAAGAGCAGGAATCTTCACTCTTACAATTTCACCATTAACGCGCAAACCTGGAGGCGTTCCAACAGTAAGGTGTAAGTCTGACCCACCATTTTCTACCATAAGCTTCAAGAGTTGTTGTATTTTTACGTTATCACCAACACCAACAGCTTTTGTTTTAGTAACACTATTTTCCGAGCCCATAACTCATCCTAAAACTTATCAGAAGCTGAGTTCATCACAGCTTCTTCTAATGTTGTTAAACCTTGTGCAACCTTTGTGAGTGCACACATCCTTAGAGTCTTCATGCCGTCTTTTATGGCCTGCTTTTTAATCTCATCTGAACTTGCATGCTTAAGGACAAGATCCTTCACACCTGCCGTCATATCTAACACTTCATAGATAGCGACACGTCCTTTATAGCCAGAGCCATTGCAAAACTCACAGCCCTTGCCTTCATAAACTTTGATTTTACTTGCCGAACTTGGAGCAATACCACAGGCAACGAGCTCCTCTACAGAAGCCTCCACTGGCTCTCTACACTCAATACAAATTCTCCGACAAAGTCGTTGAGCAACGACACAGTTGAGTGAACCAACAACAAGAAATGGCTCAATCCCCATATTGAGAAGCCTTGTTACAGTTGATGGAGCATCATTCGTGTGCAGAGTAGATAAAACGAGGTGACCGGTAAGCGCCGCTTCAACAGCGATCTCTCCAACCTCTAAGTCTCTAATCTCCCCTACCATGATAATATCGGGATCTTGCCTCAAGAATGCCTTAAGGGCAGAGGCAAATGTGAGCCCGACCTCTTTTCTAACATTAACCTGATTAATCCCCTCTAAGTTAAATTCAACCGGGTCTTCGGCAGTAGAAATATTTGTTGTAATCTGGTTAAGTTCAGCCAAGCCAGAATAGAGAGTTGTAGTCTTACCAGAACCTGTTGGCCCTGTTACCAAACACATTCCGTATGGTTGATGAATACCGTTTTTGAAAACTTCTAATTGCTTGGCCTCGAAACCAAGCTTCGTCATATCAAGCTGAAGATTAGATTGATCGAGCAATCGTAGAACGATTTTTTCACCAAAAAGAGTTGGTAATGAGCTTACCCTGTAGTCAATTGGTTGCCCACCAATGGAAAGCTTAATACGTCCGTCTTGTGGCTTTCTCTTTTCAGAAATATCCATTTGAGCCAAAATTTTTAATCTTGAAACCATCGGCTTCATGAGCTTGGTCGGAGGTGTACTTACTTCGTGAAGTGTTCCATCTATTCTAAAGCGGATACGAAAGGACTTCTCATAGGGCTCGACATGAATATCTGATGCTTTTTTGATAAATGCATCAGCAAGAAGACGATTTACATAGTTGATGATCTCATCCCCAATATCTTCTTCTTGACCATCAGCATTGTCCTCTTCTGGCTTTACTTCCTTGATTGTAGAAAGAAGTTCATCAATTGATTCAGTAACCCGACCATAAATCTTCTTCCAAGCAGACAAATTGGTAAGTATAAATTCAACTTGATGTTGAAAAACTGTTTGTAATTCGGTTTTTAGCTCCACAATTGTTGGGTCGTAAATAGCAACGGAAACTGCTTTTGCCGTTTTTTGAATCGGCAATGCTCTATACTTTATGACATCACTCTTTTTGATGAGTTTTAATGTTCTCTCTTTTACCTTGGCCTTCGTAAGGTCAATAAATGTGAGTTTGTATTTCTCCGCTAGAATTTTGGCGAACTTGATATCATCAAAGAAGTCTAGGTCCAATAGACCAAGCTCAGAGATCGACTTGGGATCTTCATCAAGTAAAACCGAACGCAAATCTTTTGCGGGGATCATACCTGTCTGGGAAATGACTTCAGAAAATTCCTTCCTAAACATAACATCCAACTTTTTTTGCTTTTGCTATGTTATCGGAAATACGAAAGACTAAACTTAAAGAATTTTATAAGGGCTTGATTCCCCAAAAGGAGGCAGCAAATTTTGCCTGCCAAAAGAGGAGGTCTAGGCCACTTTGGTAACGAACGCCCTTGTCGCTTAGCCGCTCATGCTCTGGGAATGAGTAATTCATATCCCAAAAGACCGAGTCCTTAGGTAGGTCTGTATCAAAGACAAAACCCCTAGAGCAACAATTAATTATTAACGGGGTCTTTTGGTCAGAGTCTTCAGTCAAAAGATCAACGTAATTAAGCTCATTGAGATTACCATTCTTCTTTCTAGAAACGGTTTGGAAATCCACTTTACACATCTCAAGGCATATTTCAAATACACGGGCCATATTTCCAGATCCTAGGATGAGAAAGTTAAACCTCTCAGGGCCAAGATCCCTAAGAAGTTTTTGAGCTGCTAAAAAATCTGTATTTGTTGCCTCAATTCCACTCTCGGTTTGTTTTAAACAATTAATTGCACCAAGCTTCTTAATACTACTGTCATTTATATAAACATCTCTTAGAAAGGTTTGTTTGTAGGGGTAAGTTATACTTAGCCCCTCAAAACCCTGATCAAACAAGCTTTTTAGGGAAGGCAACTCATCTTCACTTTTATAATCGAGAAGTGTGTAGTCGACAGGCTCTCCAAGAATTCTTTCATACATTTCTTGAGACTTAGAGTGCGAGATGTTTGAGCCTAACAAACCAAGCTTATACATTAAGTTCCATTCGAAACTTAACATCTTTAGATATTTGAGCAATCAGTTCGTTCACAGATGAGAATTTTTTTTCATCTCTAATCTTTTCATGGAAACTCACCTTAATCTCTTCTCCATATATGTCTTGGTCAAAGTCAAAAATATTAGTCTCAACGTTAAGAGAGTTATCGTCTTTGAATGTTGGATTGTTGCCAATATTTGTAATAGAGAGGTAATCACAGCCTCTAAATGAGCACACTGTTGCATAAACTCCCATCTGAGGCACAATTCGTTCAAAATCTATTTCAATATTTGCAGTAGGAAAGCCAATCTGCTTTCCTCGGCCTGCGCCTTTGATGACTCTTCCTTTGATAAAAAAAGGTCTGCCTAAAATCTTACTACAATCAAGAGTTCGTCCCTCACTTAGAGCTTTCCTAGCAAGACTTGAAGAGTAGATACCAACCTCAGCCTCCACTTTCTTTTGAATCTCAACTTCTATTGGCTTATCTTTACAATAATCTAATACGAATGAATGATTACCTTCTTTGTTAGCCCCAAAAGCAAAGTCGTAACCAAGAAAGAGGTATTCTATTCCCTCATTCACCAATAAATACTGATCTACAAACTCTGATGGCCCTAAAGTACTAAAGTCACGTGTAAATGGAATTTCAACTAAATGGTCTATTCCAAGACCGCTAAGAAGCTCCGCTCTTTCTCGGTAGGAATTTATAAGAAAAGACCGTTCATTTTTTAAGATAACTAAAGGATGAGGAACAAAAGTCATGACGACAAGCGCCAAACCTTTAGACTCACACTTATTTTTTAATGTATTTAAGAGACTTTTATGCCCGAGATGAACACCATCGAAATTTCCAATCGTCAGACCAAATCTTAAATTTTCTGGTAGTTCACTGAGTGACTTGTATACTTTCATCTTCGATTACTTTTTTTAGCGCTTTGAAAGCCGCCATTTTAAAAGCCGGTCTTTTTTTAGTTTTTGTTGTTGTAGCAAAGTCTTTTTGGCCCAATATGTCCAACATCTCAAGGAAATAATCCTTATCCTTTTGTGACATTGCGCTAGAATTAATTAGATTACGAGCAGATGCCTCAACACCATCCTTTCTTAAGTGATAAATTATTTTCAGTAATCCATTATAACTTAAGCCTTTCTTCTTTTGTTCTAAAATCTCTTCATCTAAGTTTTTATCCAATTTCGTTTTTCTAAATTGTCTTAGAAGGATTTCTAAAACTTGAAGTAGAGCCACTACAAGTAAGCTTATCAATGCAATTCTAGGCCACGAAAGAGGAATGCCGCGGTAGCTTTTTTGAAACAGAGGAGCAACAGATCCTGTCTTTAAAGTTAAATTATCATTTATTTTTGTTGTTTGGGTCTGCCCTTCCTCTTGTGGTGCTGGCCGAGCCGTAGACGCTGTGACGGCTCCACCTCCTATCTGAAGTTCAGGTACAAGGACTGTCTTTTCTTTATAAGTGCTATCACTAGGGTCAAAGTAGGCAAGTCTCATTTCCTTAGCAGGGATTTCTACATCGGCCCTAGCTAAATAGGTATAGTCGAATACCTTGCGACCGGAGCTTAAACCAACCTCAAAAAACTCACTCTTTGTGTCAAATTGTTCAAGTGCAACATTTTTATAAATGGGAGGAGCTTCCATTTTTTCAAGGGCACCAGGACCTATGACCTCTAACTTGGCCTCGATAGCCTCATTAACAACATATTTTTGCTTATTAGAAATTAGACGAAACTCATGCTCACCTACCAAGCCAGTAAAATTTGAGGGTACGTTTTCACTAGGTAGAGGTAAGACCTGAACCTCAACCTTCTTGCTACTTACACCTTTGGAGCGAAAGCGGTTGAAGGCCATACCAAAGCTGCCAAATGGGTTGCCCGAGCTGCCTGCATATTGAATATTTAGTCGAAGTGGGTCGATAATTAACTTACCCGTTTTTTCTGGATAAACTCTTGCGGAGTATTTCAAGCTCTTTCTATATACAGCACCTTCGTACTGAACAGCTTCCTCTTTATCTGTTACTTTATGGAATCTCTTTATAAAGCCATTAAGCTTAGGAAAACTCTTAAACTCTGTTTGGACTATAGGTACTCTTGAATAGAGGTAATAACGTACATCGACACCTTCGCTCAAATAAATATTCTCTTTACTTATTTCTGCTTGGAGAAAAATATTTCGAGGAGTTTTTTTACGCGAAAGAATATTTATTCTAACGGGTTTATGGGTAAGCGTTTTAGGTCCAAGTTCAACTTTTATATCTCTTATACGAGCTGTGCGAGAGCTTTCAGATACCATTTCGTAAATCATTCTAATCTTACGAGTTGATGAAAACTTTCCATTTATAATAGATGTACTTAATGAGACTTCTTTACTTCTTCCTAGTACCTCAACTCCAACGGGATCAAAACTAACCATAGGTTCATCGTCAGAGTCCGTCACTATTTCAAAAATCACATTAAATGATTCTTCCTTAACTGGATTAGTTGGATTAACTCTTACCGTTAACTGGGCCAAGGTCATGGAACTTATCAACATCAAAGTCATAATCAATAAAAACTTCATCACCAATCCTTCTTTTGATATTGCTTAGATTTATTTGTTGAGGTGTCCAAATATTTTTTTTGTAAAGAACGATCATCAGACATAATTTGCTTTATGAGACCAGGGATTTTCACCATTTTTCTTTTCTTTCTGACCTCTTCTTGATGATCCTTAAAGTTTTTAGGAGCTTGATCTTTCTTTTTGTCTCCTTTCTCATCGTCTTGCTTTTGGTTTTTTGACTTATCTTTATTTTTTTCTTTCTCTTTACCTTTTTGCCCCTCTGACTTTTTCTTCTGCTTTTCGCTAGACTCGCCTTCAGAGCCCTCTCCACTACTTTGCTTCTTCTTTTGATCTTTTTTCTCTTGTTCTTCTTTTTTCTTTTGCTTTTGCTTCTGTTTTTGCTGCTGTTCCTGCGCCCTTAATGCCAACAATACATTTTGGCGAATCTCATTCTTTTGAGTATCTTCAAGCTGTATATCACCAGCTCTAACTCTTTGCTGAAGCCTTGAAAGTACTTTTAAAGCTTTCTTTGGTTTTTTTGCCTGAATTAAACTGATTGCATAGTTATTTAAATGCTCAGGAGAAGCAAACTTTAAATTTTCTTCATAGAGTACGCTTGCTGCTTCCGGTTCTTTATTTCTAAGTAGAACCTCTGCGAACTTTAACTTTCCGTCAGGTGAAAGCTCTCCATTTTTCATCTTTTCTAACAAAGAAGTAATTTGTTCGTTTTTTAAATCTTCTGGTAGATCCTCAGCTCTCAAAGGCATCACTAAAACGAGTAGTATGGCCAGAGTATAGGAAGCTGTTGGGTATGTTATGAAGCTAATGATGAGACATATGACTGCTGGTACTAATATATTAGCCGTTTTAACGGGACGAACCGTCGCCATTCCTTTTTTGATTTTGTTATCAAAAGACTTATTGAAAAAAGACAAGATCTCTTCAGTTGGTATTGTGTAGCTATTTGCCACCCAATATTTGTAAGTCTCTACCCTGTCTGACAACGCCTTAAGCCAATCCTCATTGAGTCTACTAACGACCTCTTTACCCTTATACTTTTTATAACCTCTAAATACTCCGTAGCGGTCTCTATTGGGTATTCTTGCTCCCTTAACAGTGCCTACACCGACGGCCGCTAACGTTACATTCTCAGGTAGAGTAAAGTCGAAAGATTCATCATGGCCTTCACTGTCAGTAAATAATAATATATTCCCTCCGATCTCATCTGCCTTTCCCCCCTCAACTAAGAAATAACCGAGACTTTCCTTGATCGCTTGTGAAATATTTGAACCACCTTCATAAATTCTTAGATCCTCTAAACCAGCAACCCTAGCGTCGAGAAGATCTAGATCATCAGTAAAAGGCACTAATCTTTTTTGGGTATCAGAAAACAAGACGACAGCCACTTTATGTCCAAAAGCCTTCTTCACAAAGTGTCTCGCCATTAAGATGGCCTTCTTAAAGCGATTAGGCCTCACATCTTCGGCAAGCATGGATGCCGAGCTATCAATGATTATGATCGTTTTCTGATCAGGAACTTGGCTTTCAATTCTTTCCTCAGGGCCTCTTAAGTCAAGTAGGGCGACTAGTAATAGAACAACCCCTAAAATAAAGAAGGTTCTTCGTATCCACAAGGCCAAACTTGGTTTTTTGAAAAAAGAATTCGTAATGAAGTAGTCAGTATCCTTTACCGACTTTATAAACAAGAGGGTAAAAATAAAGAAAGTAATCATGAGGGGCACCGCCCATTCCAACTTAAGAAAGGTCATAAAACCTCCCTTAAAGCGAGAAGTCCGAATATTTCTGAAAGAAGGAAGAGGACGACCCCCCACAACAAATACTTCCAATAAAGCTCTTTATAGATCACCTTTGCACTTGTTTCTATTTCGGTCTTCTCTAGATTTTGGATTTCATTTAAAACCTCTGCTAGGGCATTTTCATCACTGGCATAAAAAGACTTACCACCAGTTGTGTTGGAGATCTTGTCCAAAGTTTCTAAGTCAACACTACCACCGGGTATACGTTGGAAACGTCCACGTCCTCCCCCAGTTCTGAGAAGAGCGGCGTTTGCCCTTTGACCAATACCAATTGTATAGACCTTAACCCCTTGCTTTTTAGCTTGTTCCGCTGCCTGCAACGGTGTCATATTGCCAACATTAGATACCCCATCTGTTAGTAATACGATTACTTTACTATCAGCAAGGGACTGAGTGGCCCGTCCAACCGCCAATGCAAGAGCATCTCCAATATTAGTCCCTTGCCCCAAGAAACCGACTTTTATTTCATCAATAATTTGTTCTATGAGTTTCAAATCTGTACTTAAAGGCAACAATGTAAATGCCTTTTCACTAAACATGACTATGCCAATCCTATCTGTTGGACGCATCTTTACAAATTCTCGAATCTTCTCTTTTGCGGCTTCCAAACGATTCGGTGTAAAGTCCACGGCCAACATACTTCTTGAAACATCTACAACAATAAAAATATCGTTAACCTTTATTTTATTTTTAGAGTAGCCAACAGGTAGCCTTGGCTCCGTCAGAGAAAACCCGATCAAAGCTAAGCCTGATAGTCCGATGATAAGTTTTATTATTCGTTTTATATCAATGCCTTGTTTCCACAGTCCGCGGGGAAAATAAAACTCTGGCTTTTTTAATAATTGAAAATGCCTAGCCAAGTAAACGATCATTAACAAAGCAGCAAGAAGAGCAAAGAGTGGATTTTTAAACTCCATTATCCATCTCCTTTCCCAAAGCTTTAGCCTTTTCTAGCAATGGTGAAACATCAACCTCACCCCACTGTGGGGAAAATTGGTCGTTACGATATGAGTTAAAGAACTCTTCCAGTTTTTTCTTTTCCTGAACATCTTTAATTTGTTCATAGATTTTATGCCTTTCAAAATAAAGGTTTTCTAAGTCTTTCTTCTCTTTAACCGACACTAAAAGCTTCTTATAAGATGTTTTTTTCTTTTTAGAATCTCTTCTATTTAACTTAAATAAAGCAAAGGCCAATAGAAATGCTAAGAGGAGTGCTCCAACCCCATAATAAACTCGATATTTTGACTTAAATGAAATCGGGGGTGTCCTTAGTAGACTGAAGTTCTTTTGCACTAATGACACATCATTTACTTTAAGCTGAGGTACATCTATTGGAATATTTCTGTCGACCAGGCTCCATATGTAGAAGGGTTTTAGTTCGATTCCCTTTGTGAGTGTCAAATCAAATATGATTTCTACAGCATCATAATTATTTGGCGAGGTTCTTATACTTAGAACCTCATTAATGAAAAAATACTCTATAAACCTCTTGCCTTCTAAACTCTTCTTACTAACGAGCTGTTCTTCAAAGGGAACAAGTGTCAATTTAAAGCGATAGGACTCGCCAACAGTTAAGGACTTTACTGAATTATCCTCAATTGACAAAATTCCTCGCGTCTCTGTTGATGCAGAAACAATGCTGACTAGAAAATATAACGCGAAGACAAGCCTAATCATTAAATCATTTCTCTAATAAAGTTATCTAGATAGCGTTCTTCAACCTTCAGGG
>JAUIBX010000315.1 GCA_030427595.1 Bacteriovoracia bacterium
TGATGGGTTATGGGGCAGTATCTTTAGCTTTGAAGGGGGAAGAGTCCTCTTAAAGTTTCCCCGGCGTTTTCGTTCCGAGATTACCTTGCACCTGTCTTCTCCGGTAGCGGCAGAACATTATGACCCAAAAGAAGCGGAACGTTGGATTCAAGAAAGAGTGTCCCATTACGGAAATGGTGAGCAGGATAAGGACCAAGTTGTAGCAGGAGAGGAATATGGATTACAGGGAGAGTAATGGCAGCTACTTTATTCGTTTGCATAAAAATGATGCGGTCTTTTCCTCATTAGAGAAGTTTGCCAAAGAGACCGGTGTTACTTGTGGAACCTTGAACGGTATTGGTGCCCTTAAGAATTGTGAGCTAGGGTTTTATCACCTTGATAAGAAAGAGTACGAACGCAAAGTTTTCCCCGAAGAAGCGGAGCTTTTAAGCCTTGTAGGTAATTGTAGTCTCTTAGAAAACAAACCCTTCTTTCACATTCATACGGTTTTAGGCGCCAGTGATTTTTCTACTTATGGCGGCCACCTCTTTAGTGCTGATGTGGCCGTGACGGCGGAAGTCATCTTTCGCCCACTTGATCTCGAAATTCACCGAGGCTTTGAAGAGGATATTGGTTTAAATCTCCTGCAGATGTGTGGTCACCACCATGACTAAGGCCATCCTTTGTGATGTGGATGGCACACTTGCCGACCTTGAACACCGCTTAAAGTATGTCCATCAGAGTCCCAAAGATTGGCACAGCTTTCATAGCGCGCTGATGGAGGACACCCCCCATGAGTGGTGCTTAGAACTTCTTAATCTTTATCGTGAGAATGGTTTTAAAATTCTCCTCATGACGGGCAGGGGAGCGGAGTACCGGGAGCTTTCTTTAAAATGGTTTGAAAAGCATAATATCATCTACGATGAGCTCTTTATGCGACCTGCTGGTGATCAGCGCCACGACTGGCAAATAAAAAAAGAACTCTATGAAAATCTTGTTAAACCCAATTATGAAGTTCGCTTTGTGATTGAGGACCGCCAAAGCGTTGTGGATATGTGGCGTGAGCTTGGTCTGACGTGCCTTCAATGTGCACCCGGTGATTTTTAACTTGAGCGGAGTTTTGCTACAATAAGAGCATCTCTTTTAAAGCGTTTTCTCATCAAGGATGATCTATGAAAACAAGCCCAATATTTTTCTGTCTATTGCCCTTTCTCCTTTTCTCTTGTGGTGAGCAAGGAGTAGAAGAAGATGAACCGCAACTAGGAAATCCCAATGCCTATAGTTGGTCTCAGGCCATTAGAACTCCGCAAACTTATAGTGAAGAAGAGATGCAAGTGGCGACTCGTGTGTGTAAGGCCTTTCAAACTAAGCGCGCTTTTGTCGCCGGTTTAAATCAAGATGTCATTATGGATTTTTCTTTAAACTTTGAGCGCTGTGGTCGTGCTAATGGAGCCGAACAGGAAGTAACGGCAAGAATGCGTGTGGATCGCACGGGTCAACTCGAGCTGACAAACCCTAGTCGCAATGTTGGCCTCCTTGAAGATGTCTTAACTGACACTCATCCGCGCATTAAGCCCTTCTGTGATGATGTGCTAGCAGGGCGTGCTCCAACAAATACGATTCGTGATGGACTTCTGCAATTTCAAGTGACTTTCTTTCAGGCTTCTGATTATGAGTGGGTGCAGATCGCTGAGTTTAAAGAGCGCGATGGTAGTTACTATCCCTACCTGATAGAAAGGGCGGCCGTCTCTACGAGCTACGGGCCATTGCCTGAAAATACTCATGGCTTTGTTAAAATCCGTGGTGTCAGAAGACCTTGTCCGGATAACAATGCCAGTAGTTCTCAGGTTCAAGAATGGCTTTAAGGCGCAGGATTATGACCTTTTAACCAGCGAAAACGATAATCAATACAAAAGTCCCCACTAGTATTAAAGTGGGTAGTCCTTGCAGTAATGTGAGTTCTCGTTCTTTGCGTTTCATGAGTTTTTTCTCCTGATGTTAGAATATGCAAGGTGAGTGCCAAGGATTGGTAAGAAATACAGGCTTAAATGGGCCATTTAGAGCACTTTTGGGGCTTTTTTGGCACCAATGGACCCTGTAAAAAGGTGACAAATTGATCTCGAACAGGCCGCTCAAGTTTTCTCGCTTTTTGAAAAGCGCGAGGTAAAATCGACTCATGGAAGAAAAATTTCGCTTAAGCCCAACTCCTTCTGGTTACCTCCACGCCGGTAATGCTCTTAACTTTGTTCTCAACTGGTGGCAGGCCCGTTTGCGGGGGGCGAATATTTTATTGAGGATTGATGATCATGATGAAGGCAGAAAGAGAGCAGAGTACGTTGCAGATATTTTTGAAATTTTAAATTGGTTGGGGATTGATTGGGATGAGGGACCGTTTGATCCCCAAGACTTTGAAAAGAACTACTCTCAAACCTTGAAGAGAGAAGAGTATCGTCAATTTTGCCAAAGGGTCCCACAAACCTTTTGGTGTCGCTGTTCAAGAAAAGAAGTAGGGGAATCTTACCCTGGTACTTGCCGTCAGCTTAACTTATCTGGAGAGGGATTGGCCTTAAGAGTGAATACAGATCGTATGCAGGAAATTAGTCGTGACCTCAAAGACTGTGTGTTATGGCGCAAAGATGATTTGCCTTCTTATCAGCTCGTCAGTGTTTATGAAGATCTTCAATCACAAGTGACTCATGTTCTTAGAGGAAAAGATCTTGAGGCCAGCAGTCACTTTCAAAAAGAGTTGGCCCTCTATTTGGGAAAGAATCTTCAGACGAATTTTTTCCATCATGAGCTTCTTCAAGATTCAGGTCAAAAACTTTCTAAGTCGCAAAAGGCTTCACCCGTGCGAACGCAATTTTCTTCCTCAGCGGTCTTCTACGGAGAGGTGGTAAGTAGCTTTTTAAGGCAAGAGTATGGCCTTGAAAATACCGTCAAAAAAGCTCA
>JAUIBX010000316.1 GCA_030427595.1 Bacteriovoracia bacterium
GTTTTTAAGGGACCATGGCTTTGTTGATCGCATTGTTCATCGTCATAAACTTAAAGAAGAGCTTTCCTTCTTCATCGAAATGTTTAAGAAAAACTAACTTCTATGCTTGGTCAAAATTTCTCATTTGATGAGCGTGATGCTGACCTTGAGGAGTGGCTAGAAAAGTTTCTCGGAACTGAAGTTTTTTCTCCAGAAGAGAATCGTCTTCCTAAATATTTTCAAAAATTTAAAGATCTTTACCTTGAAAAAGATGTTCCCATTGTCACGATTGCGGGGACGAATGGAAAAGGTGAGGTTGCCTTGCTTTTAGAAAGCTTGTTCTTGAACAATGGTTTTACACCTATGCTTTGGACCTCCCCCCACACCCTCTCTGTAAGGGAGCGTTTTTCATGTGGTGGTTTTCCCATTGAGGCGAGTCGTTTATTTGAGATTTTTAAAGAAAATGAGTCTCTTTCAAAATCTTTAAGCTTTTATGAATTTCTCTTCTATTGTTTTTGTCAGTGGTGCTCTCATCTTCTTGATAGCGTTGAGAAACCTGTCATTATTTTTGAAGTTGGTCTTGGTGGCCGTCTCGATGCCACTAACTTCTTTGATGCTCATCTTGCAGTCCTAGTTTCTATTGGCCGAGACCATATGGAATATCTCGGCCCTACGCTTAGTGACGTTCTCAATGAGAAAATAGAAGTCGCAAGAGAGGGAAGACCTCTAATAAGTGCGGTGAGTCAGGAGACTCTTAAGGCCAAGGTTAAAGATATCTGCGTTAAAAGAGGCTTTAGGCTTTTTGAGCTGAATGAAAATAAAGGGGACTCCTTTAGGGAAAGCAATCGTGGCCTAGCAAGGCTTGCCTTTGAGACTTTTTGTCATGAGCTTGATCTTCCCTTCGTCGCTCACCAGCTCCCAGCCCATACTTGGGCGCGTCCCTTTAAGGTGACATATAAAACAACTCAGTTTATCTTATTAGGGTCTCATAATTTAGATGGGTTACGCCATTTGGCGACATGGGTCAATGAGGAGAATTGCTCCAAAGGGTTGGACTGTTCTTATTACGATCAGGTTTGGGTTGGGATGAGCCGCAAACCTGGAAAAGACCTCGATCAATGTTTGCAATTGGTGCATGAAAGCCCTTGCTTGGGACAGGAGGTGGTGTTCTTTAGATTTGATCACCCCCGTGCTACGCCACTAGAAGAAATTAAGTCTAGTTGGTCGCGCCTAAATCAAGGAAGAAAGGTACGCTTTGAAAAGAGCTGGCAAAACTATTTGCATCAAGACCACTCTCATAAAAACATACTGGTTTGTGGGAGTTATTACTTTATTGGGGAGCTTTTGCGAGAAAGCGAACTTAAGTACCAACTTCAATTTTCTTAACAGCGTTCATGCCCGCCAAAGCTTCGAGTTTCAGGCGGGAGAAAACGTAACGGTCCTTTCCGATAAAGCCTACCGTAAGTCTAAGCTTAACCTCTTTGAGGCCGTTGGTAACGTGATTATTACCCAGGCCAATAATTCTATCTATGGAGAGAAGGCATCCCTTTCTTTTCAAACGGGTGATACGGAGGTTGTGGGCAATGTTCGCTACGTTGATCCCGAAATGACCATGTATGGTTCTCGCTTAGAGTATAACTTCAACACAAAACGCCTCGATGTCTATAATGCGCGAGTTCTTTCTGATAATTACGTTGTTTTAGGTCGTCAACTTTCGAGGGTAAAACCTAATGAAATTTATGGTCTTGATGCTGAATACACCACATGTCGGGATTGCCCAGAGTCTTGGAGTATTTTTGGTAAAGAAGTTCGCATCACCGTTGGTGAGTATATTCGTATTAAACACGCCTATATAAAAGTGAATGGCGTTATTGTTATGTATATTCCCTACATTGTTTTACCTATTAAGAAGAATAGGGAGACCGGGCTGCTCTTTCCTTCCTTTGGCCTTAATTTAGATGAAGGTGCTCGCTTTCAACTGCCTTTCTTTTGGAATATTAGTAATCATACAGATATGACACTAACTCCTAGTTACTTCGGGAATAGGGGCCTTGGGAGTCAGGTGGAGTTTCGTCAAGTGGTTAAAGATGGAATGTGGTACCAAGCGGATGCCTTGACGACAGACGATGGTATTTACCTTCCGGGAAAAGAGGATAGGGAAAAAAGTGGTACAAATGAGTTTCGTTATCTTGGGCAATGGGAACATCACTATTTTAGTGGTTTAAATTTTAATCACCATTTTGTTTACAATAAGAATAGGGACTTTGACTTTTTAAGGGACTACCAGTTCTTTGCTAGTGATAAAATTTTTGGACCAGATACAGGTCTTGAGACTTTCTTTGAGTACCGGAGAGATTTATTTTATTCCGCTATTGAAGCCGGCTGGAGAGAGAACCAACTCTTTAGAGAGGCAAGAGACTTTGATGATCGCTATGTCCAGATTCTTCCCAAAGTCTCCTTCGGTCTTAATCCCGTTCACCTCCTTCAAACTGATATTCCTGGTTTTAGTAGAATCACATTTGGGACAGATATTGATTACACTGTCTTTCGTCAAAATAGAGTTGAGGAGCTCAACTTTATAAGAAATGCCAACCGAATCAATGCTGTTCCTTATCTTCAATGGAACTTTGGACAACTTGGTCCTGTTTCCGCTGTTACAAAGGCCCGCCTTGATTATCAGTATTATACCTTTCCTGAAAAGCAAAACGAAACATGGTTTAGAAAGAGTGGACTTATTTATGAAACAGAGTTTTCTCTAGTTTTTGATAAAATTTTCGGTTTGGCCTATCAAGAAGAAATCCCCAGTGAATATGTAAAGCAAAAGGAAGAACCCAAAGAGAAGAAAAAGCTCTTAAAAGAAGATATTAATGACAAAGGCCAACTGATTGGAGAGTTACCTGGTTTAGGGGGGGCCGGTCAG
>JAUIBX010000317.1 GCA_030427595.1 Bacteriovoracia bacterium
GCTCAAATCCTTTGAAAAAGCAGCTGAGATTGCCTTGGCCGAAGGTCACTTTAGTAAAATTGTGGATTGCTCGGCTTTTGCCTTTGAATTCTATTCTTATATGCTTGCCTATCACCTCTACTCGCGACTCCTTAAAGACGAAGATGCCTACAACCGCTTCAATCAGGCCGTTGATGGACTTATTGAACGTAGCCGTAAGGCATGATCTCCTGGCTCAGAAAAAAGATCTCTTATCTTTTTATCAAAGAAGACCCTAAGGCCCATGCCTTTGATTCCTTTTATAGAGAACTTTTTCAAAGTCGTTGTTACCAAGAAATTGCTCGGGAACTTCAAGGCCACCCCCACCCCCCCTACAACTTAAGTACGCCTCAGGCCTATAAAGAAGTAGAAAAGCTCCTCAAAGAAAGCATCGCCTCGGCACAGAACTTCGACCTTCTCGACTGGGGTTGTGGAAGTGCCCCTCTATTAGGCTTACTTGAACTTAAAGGTGTCTCCTACTTAGGAGTCGACTTTAGCGCTGTTGTTTTAGATTTTGCCCGCAAGAAATTCCCTACGGCTCAGTTTCTCAAGCATCACCAGAACTTTGGTCTGCCCCAAAAGAAAAGTTTTCATACTGTTTTGGCCATTGATTCTCTCTATCCTCATCGCCCGAGCGAAACTCTCCATGCAAGCCTTTCGCGTGCGCTTCGCTATTCGCAAAAGGAGCTTATCATCTTGCAAAATATTTATAGGGGTGAAGCAGAGCTGCCTCAGTTCCCTCAATGGGAGCGCAATATAGTGGATTTAACGGCCGACTTTAAAGATCTTATTGCATCATGGCAGGAGGCCTTACAAAGGCCAGAGGTCATTTCTGATAGTGAGAAATATCCCCTACTTTGGGGTACAATTTCTCAGGAAATGGCTAAACATCAGAGGTCCCTCAATGCTGAAAGAAACGATGCTCTCCCTCAAAAAAATCTTTTTAAACGCTACCTCATTCACTACAGCCGCAAACTTAATTAAAGCCTCATTTCTTGCGGTCCTCTTCTTACCCTTACTCACCTCTTGCCAAGAGCAAGAGACCATTCACTTAAGAAAGAAAGTCATAAAGAAAATCTATCCGGGAATTGTGGAGGTGGTTGTTCCCAAACAAGAAGATGAAGACATTGTCTATCAAAGAGAGCTGCCCTTTGATCAACTTGATTTCAAAGAACGTAACGATAAGTACCACGCCATAGGCACGGCCTTCTTTATTAATTCAAAGAGGCTGATCTCTGCGGCCCACGTCATCCCCCCCGATGAGTTTTCAGTAAATAAAGAATACTTTGTGCGTACCAATCAGGGCGAAGTCTTTGCCATTAATAAGATCTATCGCTACTCAAGCTATCGCGATGTTTTGGAATTTGATCTTAAGAGCTACCCCAAGAAAGTTTTTCCCCTCAAGTTGCAACCCAAAGTCGAAATTGGAGATATGGTCTATGCTGTAGGAAATGCTCAGGGAGAAGGCATTTCAACCAGAGGTGGCCAGGTTTCAACCTTTACACCTGAGCCTGTCGCTGGCGAATGGCAATTTATTCGCTTTAGCTCTCCGGCCTCACCAGGCAACAGCGGTGGTCCCCTAGTGAATTCAAAGGGTCAGGTTGTCGGTGTCGTGGTGATGAAGAATAACTCAGAAAACCTCAACTATGCACTGCCGGTGAGTGAGATAGCCAGAACCTCTCTTGAGAAGGCCCACTTCTTTCAGCGAAAGCTTAAAGTTCAAGATGGTATGCAAGTCACCACAAAAGATTGGACCTTCTTTACCAAACTACCGGCAACCTTTAAGGAGCTCCATGAAAAAGCGGCCGTAGAGAAAGACCGCTTCTATGCTGATTTAATAAAGCAGTTTAAAGACGACTACAAAGATATTATATTCCCACACAACCGACGTTTTCGTGATGCCCTTCTCTATCAGCGCCTCTATCCGCGCATGAGTATTGTTGAAAAAGACCGTGCTCTTCATGACTGGCGCATTGAAAGAGTACAGCTCAAGAAAATTATCGTTTCTCAAGAGAATATCCTCTATCAAAGTAAAGGTGAGGTTTTTAATCACTATGTTCTCTTTAAGACTGATAAAGGTTCAAACCCCAACCTCCTCTTTAGTAATCCACGCCTACTCCTTAATCGCATCATGAAGGCCTCCGGTGCCAACCGCTATATGGCAGGTCAATCCATCCCTATTCTCGATAATGGTGAACCTGATGAAAGTTTTGGCTGGCGTGACCGCTTAGATCGTCCTTGGCGTACAAGCTTTTGGATCACTCATCACAATAACACCATGCTGGCGAGTCACTGCACACCGACACCGGAAGGAGTCTACTGTTTCTTTGATCAGGCCTATGCCTCTCAAAAGCTTGAAGGTTATATGGCCTTCGTTAAGGAAAATATCCTTGAGATCAATCTTTCTTACAGTGGAACTCCTGATCAATGGATGCAGTACCTTAAGTTTTCAAATGACCTCAAACCCAAAATCCTCCAAGGTGTAACCTTTGAAAAGAAGAAGTCAGGTTATCAATTCAATCTCAAGTCCTTAAGCTTCACTACCCCCGCACTTGATGACCCTGAACTTGCTCGCTTAAGTGTTCTTGTGAACTATGACCCTTCCCAAGTTCTCGGCCAAATTATTCAGGGCATGGAAATTCTTCTTAACCGCAATAAGAATTTGGGCCTCACCCTATTTAAGGCCTTTGAAGTGCAAGAGCTCGCCCCTGATGATGAAATTGAGCGCTGGCAAGAAATTAGAAATAAACGTTCCACCTACAATGGTAAAATCCATAACCTCAACAATTCTGTCATAAGAAAAATTCCCTTGGCACCCTTAAAGCCAACCACTATAGTACGAAGCGGTGAAAGTCAGGCGATCGAGTCACAACGGTG
>JAUIBX010000318.1 GCA_030427595.1 Bacteriovoracia bacterium
AGGTTCGGTTTCGTGATCGCCTCTGCAAGGGCGTCTCTAATGAAACTAGGCCCTTCAAAATCGGGAAAGCCTTGGGAGAGGTTGATGGCCTGATATTCATTGGCCAATTTGGTCATTTGGCTAAATATGCTCTCTTTGATGGCCAGAACTTGTGAATTACAACTTTTCATAAAATAACGCTATGTCTAAAAAGAAATATTTTTGAATTTCAAATGCCTTTGATTTCCTTTCACTATAAAGAAGATGCTGTTCATTTAAAAGGAAGCTTCCTAAAATTAGACTATACACTCACTAACAGCAGCAGGATTTTTCATTGGGCCACCAACCCTCGCTTTTTTCCCTTGAAGACCCCTCCCTTCTTGAAGAAGGGCGCATCGTTCTCAAGAAAGTCTTTGGCTATAATGATTTTAGGGGACCACAGGCCGACATAGTCGCTCACGCTTCCGGTGGTGGAGACTGCTTGGTCCTTATGCCCACTGGTGGGGGTAAATCCCTTTGCTATCAGATTCCAGGGCTTATTCGTGAAGGCGTAACAGTGGTGATTTCACCGCTTATTTCCCTTATGCAAGACCAAGTACAAACACTCAATGAGCTTGGCCTTAAAGCGCGCGCTTATAATTCAAGTTTAAGCGCCAAAGAAAAACGTCAAACAGAAGAAGAACTCTTAAGTGGAGAACTTAAGTTTCTCTATCTTGCCCCTGAGCGTTTGATGACTTCAAGTTGCCAACGCCTCTTAGAAGAAGTTGATCTTAAAGGAGGCCTCGGTCTCTTTGCTATTGATGAGGCCCATTGTGTTTCAAAGTGGGGTCATGACTTTAGGCCTGAATATAGAAAGCTGGCCTTTCTTGCGCGTGTCTATCCCCATGTACCACGAATGGCGTTAACGGCTACGGCGGATAAGTTCACACGTGCCGATATCATCCGCGAGCTTAAGTTAGAAAAGGCCCGCGTTTTTATGGGAAGCTTTGATCGTCCCAATCTTACTTATGGTCTCACCAAGCGGGTGCGCCAGGGCAGTGAACAGCTTATTAAGTTTCTTGAGGGGCGCGAGGAAGAGTGTGGGATTATCTATTGTTTAAGTCGTAGAAAAGTTGAAGAGACTGCTCTTTTTCTACAGCAAAAGGGCTTTCATGCGCTCCCTTATCATGCTGGTCTTGAAACCCAAGTCAGGGCCCGCCATCAAGAGGAGTTTCTTCAAAGTGAAGGCATGATTATGGTGGCCACTATTGCCTTTGGCATGGGCATCGATAAACCCAATGTTCGCTATGTCGTCCATATGGACCTGCCAAAGAATATCGAAAATTACTATCAAGAGACGGGTAGGGCAGGACGAGATGGCCTGCCCGCTGATGTACAACTTTTCTATGGGGCCCGCGATGTGGTGATTCTTAAGCAGATGATGCGAAAGAATGCCAAGGGCTCAGGGCGCTTTCACTTTGAGAGTGAAAATCTTGAAGGCATGATGGCGTTTGCTCAATCCACAGTTTGTCGCCGGGTGGGCATCCTGCAAAGCTTTGATGAGGACTACCGTGGCCCTTGTGGCCAATGTGACAATTGCCTTGACGGTAGTAGCGAAAAGGACACTTACTTTTCCGGGCGAGACTGGGCCGTGAAACTCTTAGTTCTCTATTATAAGAGCCAGATCCTCCAATCCCCTCAGGACGTTTGTGACCTTGCTCGTGGGGTGATTTCTCAAAAGGTGCGTGAGAAGAAGTGGTATGAGTTAGAAAATTTTGGTTTCCTCATGGATATAACAGAAAAAGGTGTGATGTATTTTATTCGTCAGCTTATGGCGGCCCACTTTTTCAAAATGGACTGGGGAAAAGGGGGCCTTCTTCAACTGACTCCCTTGGCCTTAGAGTTTCTAAAGAGTGAGCAAGAGTTCTTTGTCAGAGAAAACCCTGCCCATGTTCACAAGAAGAGTAAATCAACTTCAACCAAAAAAAGTACTAAGAAAAAGACCTCCAAAAAGAAGGCGACGGCAAGTGCGAAGAAGGCAACCAAGAAGAAAGTGACAAGGAAGGCTTCACCACCAGCTCCTGTCGTTGGCTTAAGTGATGATGCTCAGGAGCTCTATCAATTCTTAAAAGAGTTACGTCGCAAAGAAAGTAAGAAGAGACGCATTCCAGCTTTTAAAGTTTTCCATGATCAAACACTTAGAGAGATGGCCGAGAGAAGGCCTGAGAGTGAAGAGGAGTTGTTAGAACTTTATGGGGTAGGGGAGGCCAAGCTTAAGAAGTATGGCCGCACCTTCCTTAAGGAGATTTCTGAGTTTTGTGAAATTCTTTAAGGACACCATTGAGCCATTCTTTGGTTGTTAGAGTTTTTCCTTCTTTCGTGCGTAGCCTGTAGACTTCGCCAGTTGTTGAAGATTCAGACGCAATTTTGTCGATAAACTCCCTCGCGCTGATTTTCTTTTCTGGGCCAAAGAACCAAAACATTTTGCGGGCCATTTTCATCTTATGCTCAAGGTGCTCCCTTGCCTTTTTCGCCGGGTGTTCGTCGCCATTTCTAATAAAGGTGGCACCACTTTCTTCTACTCGCTTTAGGAGATAGGCGATCTTAGCGTCCTCTAGTCTCTGATGGTCATTGTCGGCCATTGGGGTAGGAACGATGAAAGAGCTCATCAGGAGCAGGTAGAGAAACCAAGGTAAAGAAATCTTAATCGTTTGAGGGGATATCATGCTTCTATCTTAAGGCATTTTAATTGTGAGGGTAAGGAGAAAGGGTGGCCCTTTCAGGCTAATAAATGTTTTGTTTTCTTGATAGAATAATCCGGTGGCAAAGTTCCTCTTAATAATTCTCCTTTTACCTCTTATCAATTCATGTGCTGTAACCAGCCTACTGAATAGTGGTACCGTCAACATTAAGTTTCGTGCCAG
>JAUIBX010000078.1 GCA_030427595.1 Bacteriovoracia bacterium
TCTCTCCTTACAGTAGGTCATAAAGAGTTTTTCTCGTGCTCGTGTGACGCCCACATAGGCCAAGCGTCTTTCCTCTGATATATCTTCACCATCCACAATTGTTTTCTTGTGGGGCAGGATCTCCTCTTCCATTCCGATGAGATAGACAATATCAAACTCGAGGCCTTTAGAGGAGTGAAGGGTCATGAGGGTCACTTGATTCTTTCTGACATCATCGTCTTCTTCCTCATCTTGATTATCTTGAGAGTCTTGAAGAAGGAGCTTTTCGACAAAGTTCTTAAGGGTGGCATGCTCCCCATGAAACTTGGTAAAGCGCTCCGCTGAATCAATGAACATCATGACGTCATTCTTTCTGCGGTCGGCCTGTTTAACATTGTCATACTGCTTGTCGATAAACTTTAAGAAGTTGATTTCTTCAATGAGAGTGGAACTCGCCTGGGCCAGTGGGTTTTGCTTAAAGCTATCCTGATATTTTCTTATAAGCCTCACAAAGTTTTGAATATTTTCACTACGAGGACCAGCAAGCTCGGGAAACCTTTCCATGGTTTCAAAGACACTGACATCATCTTGTTCACTCTTGAGAAGAAATTTTCCAAGGGTGGCGTTGCCTATACCTCGGTGGGGCACATTGAGGATACGCCTCAGGGCCATTTGATCGTGTGGGTTGAGAATAACTGAGAAGTAGGCGATGAGGTCTTTGATTTCTTTCTTCTCATAGAACTTCTGACCGCCAAGGACAGTGTAGGGCACTTGCGACAGGCGCAGTTCATCTTCGATAGGTTGGGCCTGAGTATTTGAGCGGTAGAGGATGGCGATGTCTCCCAAGTGACCACCTGTCTTTTGATACTTGGCGATCTCATCAACAACCACTTGAGATTCATGGTCCGTATCACCCATTTCCCACAGCACAGGTTTAATCGGGGACTCCTTAGTGGACCACAGGGTTTTGGCACGGCGGTTTTTATTCTCTTTGATGACATGGTTGGCGAGGCTAAGGATAGGGGAGACTGAGCGGTAATTTTGCTCAAGCTTGATGACTTTGGCCCCAGGAAACGCCTTTTCAAACTCAAGGATATTGGTGATATCGGCCCCTCTAAAGGCGTAGATGGACTGATCATCATCACCGACTACACAGAGGTTGGAGTGAGTTGAAACGAGTCCACGGATGAGGTTGAACTGAAGACCGTTGGTGTCTTGGTACTCATCAATCATGATGTATTGAAAGCGCTCAGAATAGGTCTTGGCCACTTCAGGGTATTCTTTAAAGAGTTGGACAACTAAGAAGAGAATGTCATCAAAGTCGATGGCGTTATAGAATTTAAGCTTGTCTTGATAGAAGCGATAAACATAGTCTGTTGCCAAGTCATAGGGGTCTTCTTCATTGAAGTAGGGGCTGGCGCTAAAAACATCTGCGGCGATAGCGCGATTTTTTAGGTAGCCAATTTTTGAGAGAATCCTCTTATGATCAAATTTCTTTTCGGCGTGGTAGAGCTTAAGGGCCTCACGCACAATTCCTAGCTGATCACTTGTGTCATAAATGGAAAAGTTGAGGTGGTAACCGAGTTTATCGATTTCCTTTTTTAGGATCTTAACTCCGAGCGAGTGGAAAGTGGTGAGGGTTAGTCCCCTGGCCTGGCGCTTTCCGAGAAGGCCGATCACTCTTTCGCGCATTTCTTTGGCCGCTTTATTAGTGAAGCTCACCCCAAGGATATTCTTACCTTTGATTCCAAGGTTAGAAACCATATGGGCGATGCGATAGGTGATGGTACGCGTCTTCCCTGAACCGGCACCGGCCAGGATGAGAACGGGTCCTTCAACTGTTTCGGCTGCGCGGCGTTGTTCGTCGTTAAGACCACTGAGTGAGATCATAGACTTACATTACTCTACCTCTGGCCGGAATGGGAATCACTCGTTAAGATTTCTCCAATTTTAAATCATTTACGGGTACGTGGTACTTTTTCAGAACGCGCGTCATACGATTAATGACGCATGTTCTGAAAAAGTACCACGTACCTTCAAACGTGAGGTAATTCATGGCCAAAAAGAAAGCTACCAAAAAGAAAGTTGCTAAAAAGAAGGCAACGAAAAAGAAGGCAACGAAAAAGAAGGCAACGAAAAAGAAGGCAACGAAAAAGAAGGTTGCTAAGAAGACGAAGAAGAAAGCCGCGAAAAAGAAAGTAGCGAAGAAGAAAGCGACCAAGAAGAAAGTTACCAAGAAGAAAGCGACTGCGGGCCGCGCAGGCAAGAAAGTTGCCAAGAAGGCCAAGAAAAAGGCAGCTAAAAAGAAAGTAGCGAAGAAGGCGAAGAAGAAAGCGACCAAAAAGAAAGTTGCTACTTCTTCTGCAAAGAAGAAGACGACCAAAAAGGTAGCTCCAAAGAGTGTGAGCCTTAGCTTCGATGCTAAGGCCAACGGAAAAGAGCTCTTCGACTCTATTTTAGAGCTGATTAGAAAGACTTCTGCTGAAATCCCAAGTGATGTTCAAAAAGTCATCCTTGAGGCCCTTGATCGTGAAGAGAAGAACACTACGGCCGAATACGCTATGGGGATCATTAAGGCGAATATCGAACTGGCAAAGAAGAAGTCCCAGCCTCTGTGTCAGGATACCGGAACGATTCTCTTCTTCGTCGATCACCCTGCGGGCTTTAATCAAACAGCTTTTACCAAAGTTGTTCATAAGGCCGTCGTGAAGGCGACTGAGGTGGGTTACCTTCGTCAAAACTCGGTGGATTCCCTTACTGGTAAGAATGACTCCATGAATATTGGTCCAGGGCACCCCGATATTCACTTTCACGAGCATTCAAAATCGACCCTAGAAGTGCGTTTGATGCTAAAAGGTGGCGGATGTGAAAACGTCGGCGCTCAATACTCTCTTCCTAATACTGACCTAGGCGCAGGACGTGACCTCGATGGTGTTCGTAAGGTGATTCTCGATGCAGTTCAAAAGGCCCAGGGGAAAGGTTGTGGCCCAGGTGTTCTTGGGGTGACGATTGGCGGGGATCGCGGCAGTGGTTATGTTCAATCAAAGTATCAACTTTTAAGAAAGCTTGATGATACGAACTCTCATCCCGATCTTAAAAAACTAGAAGATGATATTGTTTCTACGGCCAATGAATTGGGTATTGGCCCCATGGGCTTTGGCGGCAAGACCACTCTTCTTGGTTGTAAGATTGGTGCCCTGAACCGTTTACCTGCTAGTTTCTTTGTCTCCATTTCTTATATGTGTTGGGCCTATCGTCGTTTAGGTGTGACCTTGAAAAAAGACAACACTATTAGCAACTGGCTTTATTAAGAAAGAAGAGAGGAAACTATGATTCGATTGGATTACCCCTTTAGTAAAGAAAAAGTAAGAGAACTCAAAGTAGGTGACATGGTTCTGATTTCCGGAAAGCTTTTTACCGGTCGTGATGCCATTCATAAATACCTTCATGAAGGCAACCCAAGCCCAGTGAGTTTAGAAAATCAAATTATCTACCACTGTGGTCCCGTCGTTCTTGAAAATAAAGACGGCTCCTATGAAGTGAAGGCCGCAGGCCCCACAACTTCTATCCGTGAAGAGCCCTATCAATGGGAAGTGATGCGCGATCATGGCATCGTTGGTGTTATTGGTAAGGGCGGTATGGGCCCTAAGACTCTTGAAGGCAATAGAACCTATGGTTGTGTTTACTTTCACGCCATTGGTGGAGCCGCTCAAGTTCTCGCTGAAAAAATTAAGTCAGTAGACAATGTTTATCTCAAAGAAAAATTTGGTTCGCCGGAAGCGATTTGGGAACTTACCGTGGATGAGTTTCCCGTGGTGGTCACTATGGATGCTCATGGCAATAGCCTTCATGAGCAAGTGGATCGCGACTCCAAAGAGAAACTTGCTCCACACTTAAAGTAAAACTTTCGGGCCCTCATAGAGGGCCCTTCTCATTAAGAGGGTAACTTAATGACAGCAAATAACGAGCCCTTGTGGCGTTCCAGTGAAAAAAGAATTCAATCTTCACAAATGACGGCCTTTCGCGAGTCTTTTGCAAAGGTTCTCAATAGGGAGTTGTCCTCTTATCAAGATCTTCATCAGGCCAGTGTCGAGGAAAACGAAAAGTTTTGGACCCACCTGATGGAATTCTATCATGTGATCTTTGAAGGAGAGAGTTCTCCAGCTTGTACTGATCAGGGGTTTGAAAGTTATGGCTGGTTTCCCAATATTAAATTAAACTTTGCCGAGAACCTTCTGGCCAAGGGAAGCCCTGATAAAACTGCTCTGCACTTCCTTCATGAATCAGGGATACGCCAGGAGTTAAGTTATCGTGGTCTTAAAGATATGGTGGCGCGCTTACAGGGCTCACTAAGAGGCATGATTAATCAGGGCGATGTTTTGGCCTGTTTCATGCCTAATATCCCTGAAACGGTGATCAGCATGTTGGCCACTTCCGCCCTTGGTGGAACCTTTACGTCTACAAGTTGTGACTTTGGCGTTGAAGGGGTTGTTGATCGCTTTGGTCAAAGTCGCCCAAAAGTCCTCGTGACAGTGAGTAGCTATAAATATAATGGGAAAACTCATAGCCTCATTCCTAAGCTTAAAGAAATCGCCAAGCGTTTGGACTTCATTGAAAAGATTGTTGTCCTCGACTTTCTCAATCCTGAAAGTAATCTAGAAGCTGAACTTACTGATCTTGATTCTGACGTTTTCGTGAGTTGGAATGACCTCCTCTCTGATGAAACTCATATTGAATTCAATAGGGTTGCCTTTAGTGACCCCCTCTATATTATGTACAGCTCTGGTACCACCGGTAGGCCCAAGTGCATTGTTCACTCAGTTGGGGGAACTCTTCTTCAGCACCTGAAAGAATTAGGTCTTCATACAGACCTCACGGCCGAAAAGAGTATCCTTTATTTTACCACTTGTGGTTGGATGATGTGGAATTGGTTAGTGAGCTCACTGGCCTTTGGAGCACGGGTTTGTCTCTATGAAGGCTCTCCGGGGTTTCCTAGTCTTGAAGAGTTCTTTGGCCTTATTGATAAGGAAAAAATCAATATCTTTGGCACCAGCCCTAAATTTTTAAAGGCCTTAGAAGACGCCAAATTTGTTAATAGAGAACCGCTTGAGCACTTTGAAACTCTTCTCTCTACAGGAGCACCGCTTCTTCCAGAGCAGTATGACTATATCTACAACTTCTTGAAACTTGACCTATGTGTGGGCTCCATCGCTGGGGGGACCGATATTATTGGTTGCTTCATGCTAGGAAACCCTGTTCTTCCTGTTTATCGCGGAGAAATTCAATGCCTCGGTTTGGGCATGGACGTGGCGGCCTTTGATGAGCAGGGAAATGCCGTTATTGGCAAAGAAGGGGAGCTCGTTTGTCGCAAAAGCTTTCCTTCACGGCCCATTTACTTTCTTGGAGATGAGGATGGTGAGCGCATCAAGAGTGCTTACTTTAATCAATACCCCAATACCTGGCACCATGGAGACTTTATTCAAATCACTGAGCATGGTGGGGTCATTGTCTATGGCCGCTCAGATGCCACTCTTAATCCCGGCGGTGTGAGGATTGGTACCGCGGAAATTTATCGCCAAACGGAACAGCTGCCTTGGATTGAAGATAGCTTATGTGTGGGTCGTCCAATAGAAGGTGATGTGGAAGTTGTGCTCTTTGTGAAGCTGACCCAAGGGAAGTCTCTTACAGATGACCATATCAAAGAAGTGAAGACGGTTATTAGAGAGAATACGACCCCTCGCCATGTGCCTCGTCATGTGTGGGCCGTTCAAGATATCCCTTATACCCGAAGTGGAAAAAAGATGGAGTTGGCGGTTTCACGCATCCTCGCCAAAAGGGCGCTACAAAATATTGAAGCCGTGGCCAATCCCGAATGCCTTAAAGAATACGAACAGTATCAATAAAAAAGCCCCTTATATAGGGGCTTTCTTCTTTTAAAGTTTTGAATTTTTTCTTATTGAGAAACTGAGCCAATTAATGACTGCTGTACCCCACCACTTGAGTTAGTACCTGAGCGAAGAGTGCTCTCTGAGATAAGCTGACCTTGACCCATACACTTTCTTAGGGCATGAGCTCTCATTTGAGCAGCATTTCTCTTCTTACGTAACCAAATCTCTTTTTTCGAAAGTTTCTCTTGATCAAGATTTCTCTTCATGGCGATTTTTTCCATAGTGGTAAGTTCAGAGTTCTGATCAACCTGATCTTTCTTCTCTTCATACTTTTGCTCGATTTCTTCAACTTTCTGATCAACTTTAGCAGGAAAAGAAGTCACTTTATCATCAAGGCTTTGACTCATATTTTGAAGAGCATTTGATGATTGAGCATCCTGATGAGCTTGGTTTCCAAGGGTTACAAGAACGTTCTCATTACTATCAGAGCTTTCTTGGGTTTTTTCCCACTTACCAATATCATAACCACCTTGCTCACCTTGTTTCTTTTTAAAGGCGAGGGTGATCTTTCCTTTAAGAGTTTGAAAAGTCACTTTAAACTTTTCTTTAGCAGCAGCAAGAGCTCCATACTTAGCATCAATGGCCTCTTTGATTTTTTCTTTAGAGATTTTAAAGTTCTTCTCATCGTCACCGAAGACAATAGAGCCATCATTCTTTCCAACAGCAACCATTTTGTCGCCTTTCTTGATTTTTCCAGGCTTTCTAAAGTCATTGGACTCTTGAGACATAGGAACTTCGAATTGGCTTAGGGCCTTGAGACACTTATATTTGCGGTTGGTCGCATTTTCATCGCCCATACCGCAACCATAAGCTTCTTCATTACTGGCGACATCCTGACAGGGAATAGAACCATCTGTAAGACCTTGAGCGAGTACAGGGGTAGTAAGAACAGTAGCAAGAACAAGAGCAGCAACATTTTTCTTCAACAGGGTAGTTTTCATTTGGACCTCCAACGGTTTTTTGCGAAAACTCACAACAACTTCAACATTCGCTTCGTGCATCATCATCAACAATCACAAGCATCGTGCCGTTCAGTAAATCTAGGATAAGGCCCTTTGAAATTGAGAGATAGAAAAATTGCAAATATTCACCTAAGCTCTTGATTGTTCGTTCTTTTGGCCTAAAAAGGTACTTGAAAAAGTGCCTCACTTTGTTGCCATGCGAGTTCTAAGGTGTCGAATTTATTGAAATACTTCATTTGTCCTTAATCATGTAGAATGAATGAAATAGAAAAGAAGGATGGGGCAGTTTTGAAAATTTTAATTTTATTTTCTCTCTTATTATCGACTTTAATGGTGAGTTGCTTAGGGGAGGAACTCGATGCCTCTCAGGGCGAAAAAAGAACCATCAGCGATTTAGAAGATTGGCGAGGTGCCCTTTGTGTGACCAAAGGCGAAGGAGATTTTCAGGCTTTTCATCGTGGTCTAAAAAGTGAAGTGAAGAAGAGCCCTATTACAGATAAGACCCTCTTTGGCATTGCCAGTTGTTCCAAGATGATGGTGGGCGCGGCCATCGTGCGTTTGGCAGAGATGGGGAAATTAAAAATTGATGACCCTGTCACAAAAGTCATTCCTGAGCTTAAGAATAAGAATGCCACTTGGGAGAAGGTCACTATTCGTCACCTAACCGATCATCTCGCCGGAAATGGTGAGTTCTACAATACTGAGTTTTACAAGAAGAATATGTTTCAAAAGAGAATGGTCTTCTCTGATATTCTTGAACACCTTGGTGAAGTGGCGTTCGTGGCAACTCCTAGTGAGAAGTTTAATTATTCAAATCTTGGTTATATTCTCTTAGGAGAGGTGATCGCCAAGGCCTCAGGCCAGAGTTTGCATGAGTTTTTCCAAGAGTAAATCTTTTCTCCAGCAGGTCTTAAGAAAACAACTCTTGGCCTTGAAAATACTGAGGCTAAAGCGGTGGCCAAGACCTATTATACCTATTTGGGTAAACTCATCGATTACGTTAAAGGCCAGGGCATAAAAGATCCTCATATGAATGCTACCTTTACTGATGGCAATATCCTTTCCACTCCCTGTGAACAGTTACAATGGATTCAGGCGCTCCTGGCCGGAAAGGTTATTAAGGATAAGAAGTATCTCAAGGAGTTTCTTTCTGAAAATCCCAATGAATATGCCTTTGGTCTCTTTCGTTATCAAGTTGATGGCAACTTGATGCTCAACCACGCTGGGGCATGGCTGGGCTTTCAAAACTACTTCCTTTATGATTCGACTGAAAAGAAGGGCTTTGTCTTTGCTACCAATTATATGGAAGATGAAGACTATAAGAACTTTCTAAGGGATGTTAAAAGAATAGTCTTTCCTTAATAGGCCCCAAAGCCGAGTCTTCCTATAAGGGGAAGCTTAAGCGCTGGAGCGATCAAATCAACACCAAAGTGAAGACCAAAGAGGTTAACCTCCACTCCTTCATGAAGACCTAGGGTCAGTCCAAGGACACCATAAGCGCTTAAGGTAAAGCCTGTATTGGAAGGAGTATTTGAGACAAAGGTTGTTGGCCCAAAGTAATCTTTACCAATAGCAGTTGCTGGTAGTTCACAATCAATCTCATCAATATTGCGGATAAGGTAGCTCACAAAGGTGTTGGAGTTAGGCCCTGGATAGACACGGTAATGGTCTTTGAAAGGGTATTCTTTAATCAGTTTTTCTAGCTTTTTAATTATGGTGGTGGCCTTATCCCCACGGGCCTCAAAGAGTTGAGTTGGGTAGCTATCGTACCACAGTCTATCAGGCAGGTCTTTTTGGTAGTTGATGGCGATTCCTTGGCGTCTAATATTCCACGAGGTAGCCTGAGCGACGGTGTACTGAATATCTTTCTTTCTCTTAAAGGCCACCCAGGGGTGGATGCCAAAGTAGCCACGCCAATTAAAGGCACGAGCATAGTAAATGAGAACAATATCTTCTTTAAGCTCTTTGGCCTTAGGGGCAATGCCGACACTTTTTCGTGAGGCCTCACGCCAACTCTTTGAAGAGCAAGAGAAAAAGCAAAGGGTGATAAGGCTTAAGAAAAGGAAATGTTTGAGCATTACTTTGATACGGGAAGCCCCATGAGTTCAAAGCCCTCATAGGCCATTTGGAGCATCATCTTATTGGCGTCCTTCTTTTCTAGACTTTTAAAGTCCCTAGCATAGAGATCTTCATTGGCCTTAACATCGACGGTGCCATCTTTATTGCGGGCCGCAACCACTCCTTCACAAACACAAAGGTAGGTCTTATCGGTTTGTTCGACGTAGAATTTGGTGCCTCTCACCGCCATAACGGCCTGTTTGGTCTTCACATTGAGTTTGGAGTCAGCTTCTGGGTTTTTAAAAACAAAGATGATGCCTTTGAGAAGAGAGAGTAGGGTTTGACCTTTCTTAATTTTCTTTAGAGTAAGGGAGCCTTCCTTTTGAAGGACTTGAGAACCATCATCAAAGCGCAGTTGGATGAAGCTTTTCTTGCCGATAACCTCAACTGTATCCCCTTGCTTGAGGATCGCCCCTACAGCGAGTTCCTTATTATCAACAAGGGCCTTGCCCTGCATCTTGATGACTTCAATGGCAGAAGTATGCAGGGAGTAGAGGGACAGAAAGAGGGTGACAAGGGCCAGGATCGTTCTTTTCATAGCTTAATGTTAATTCTCAGGGGGAATTTCTTCAAGCTTAATGCGTATGATGGGTATGATCTTTTGTTTGACGAGGTCTTCCCAATTGTCCATTTCAACCGGTTTAAAGCGGCCATAGTCCATGTCTCGTAAACCTCTAAACTTATCATTCATATCAACTGCATAAATACCCTGGGCGCCAAAGTAATCCTCATATTTCCTCAGAAACTCACCATAGTAGGCCAAATCATCAGCAAGAGCATCCTCTTCAATTATTTCTACGGTTTCATTGTATTCATAATCGCCGATGACTTCTTTGACTCTAAATTTGGTACCAGGAAGAAAGATTCCTTCATTTTCAAGTTCATTGATGCCAGAGATATCTTTGAGGGTTTTTCCTTCAATTTCCATAATAATATCGGCCCTGAGGATATCTCCCCAGACCTTAGTCTGCTCACTCAGGGCCACACTTGTGAAGGCCTCTTCAGTTACGACTTTTCCTTCTGCATATTTGCTAAGAAGTTGGTCTAGAGTATTGTGGGGAGGCTGAGCAGTGATCTTACGAAAGCTCATGCCTTCTTTACTAGGAAGCTTTTCAAGACTTCCTTTGAGGCGTACCAAGAGTTCCTCTTCCTCTGGCTCAAGGGCGACACCTTGGCGTAATTTCTTATTAAGAGAAGAGGAGGCGATATACTTTCTTATAGGGGTGACATCAATTTCGACTTCATTGATGGTCATCATTTCTTCATCACCATAGGACTTTACTTTCTTTCCTGAAAATAAGCTGGCCATCAGTGAGCGGCAGCTATCTTTACCAAAGAGAGAGGAGGGGTGACGCTTGGGGTTTGGCCTTTTTGAGTTTGAAGAACATCCGCCTAAGATTAGGGCAAGGCCAATAAGGGAGAGGGGGAGGATCTTCATTTCTAGAATCTCGTGGCACCATCAGGGTTAATAAATCCTGAGGGTTTAAATTTAGGAGTTTCCTTACCCATAGGTTCATGGATGGTATTATTCCACGTGCGAAGGACCTTTCCTGATTCGCTGTCCACATAGGCATGGTAGCTAAAGTGGCGACCTTCGGGGCTAATCATTTTGACATAGACCTGTTCCACATGACGGCCAAGACCGCGCTCAAGGAGGGTCAGGCTCTTTTCCTTTTTCACAAAGAGTTTCGTATCAGGTCTGAGAAAGCGTAGGACATCTCTTCCCATAAGTGATTTCCACTCGGGGTTAACTTCATTCTTAAAAGTGATTTTTTGGGGCACTTCCTGATTGGGGTAGAGGCCCCATTGGCGGCCAGGAAGACTTTCAGGCATATTGGTGTCAGGTTTTTTAATTGAAGCAGGCGCCCTCTTTGATGAAGAGGCCTCTTGCTCGTCATTAGGACTATTCTCTTCTTGGTCGATTTGGGCGGCCTTCTTTTCTTTTTCTGTTGTTGGGTAAGTGTCGATCTTTTGAGGTGTCGCCTTCTTAAAAGTCGTCCACTCCTCATGGGATACACTCTTTGGCCACAGCCAGTAAGCCACTACAAGAAGTAAGCAAAATAGGGTAAGTCCTGCGAGTTTCTTCATCCTTCCTTAGTCTCTTTAGTCTTAATCAATGACCGTAAATTTAAAATTGATAATTTTAAACGGTTTTGCTCCTGAATATTCAAAGTCGAGATAGTCATCATTTCCATTATCGGCGTCATGATTACAATCGTCACAGTTGGTAAATGTTGCCCTCATGCGGCAGTTAAAAGTGGTCCCAGGTGGAATCCACGGGCTCACTTCAAAGAAAATGACATTACTGGTGTTAAACTCGGGAACGCCTTCATCGGTGATGAGCGTTTCTGCCCAAGTCTTTTTGGATTCAATACGGGAGTAGTAGGCGTGATCGCCACCTTTTACTGCGCGGACAAAGCAGTCTTTAAGTGAGTCAGAGCCACCAAGGCAATTATTCTTAGCGAGACCCAAGCGTGTCCTCAATTTATCTTGGGTGACCCACTTGGTGGCATCATCATCATTGAGTTCAACGAGGCATACGGGAGCGAGCTCCTCCGCCTCACTGGAGTTTTTGCCATTGTAGCGTGTGATATAGGAACACTCACCAGGATTGCCACCACTTTCACCTGTGACATCAGCCGCCCCTTCGGAGGCCAGTGGAAAGTTATCGCCTAGGTTATTACAGGGGGCACCGTTTTTGGTGTGGTCCCAATCATTGGCAAGAAGATGAACTCCGGCCATGGTTGAGTTCGAATTGTTAAAGAGATTAATGGCCACTCCAACAAGTTCCCCGGGGCTGATTTGAGCATTGCCATTATTAAAGGCAAAGTTGCCATCAATTTGGGAGGAAATAGAACCAATACGACCCCCAAGAATGAGAGACTCGATAGCACCTTTAATATCACTTTGGCCGTCGATGACAAAGGCCGTGGCGGTGCCATCGCGATTATCAAGAATTAAGAGGTCTTTAGGAATGAGCTGTGATTTAACTCTATTGGTGGGGGTCACCACGGTATTGTTTCCCGAGTGGCCTATGGTGGCGTCTTTATTATTTCCGTCCTCGTTATAGGTCTTAAAGAGAAGAAGCCCATAGCTATCGAGGAGTTTCTCGTAATCATCACGATAGTATTCCCTTCCATTACAAATACCAAAGACGGGGTTTCCTAAAGTGCGCATAAAGTATTTGGAGTAGGTTTGAAAGAAGCGTCTGAAATTCACCGGACGATTCTTAGAGATCCATTCCACAGCGTTTTCAGGATCAAGGTTGACGCTATAGTCATCGGGATTAAAGCTTAGGGAGCCATGGCCAGTTGCTGTTTGGTCACCTAGTTCAGCGAGAGTTTCAAAGACCAGATGATAGGTCATCTTAAGGGCGACATCACTATCAAGTCCACAGGTGTTGGCGTCTTGTAAGCTTTCATAGAAGGCATTGAAGAAGTGAGCAGGAATCTGGCCTGCATAGTGGACGTCTTCATAGGGCTTATCTGGTTCATTGGGATCATAATTAATATAAGTGGGGTAGGCAAGGCGGCCTTCAGGAGACTTTTCAACTCCTGGGGCGTGCACACTTTCATCTTCTGACATAGGTCTTGCTTGTCTTAAGTAGCGACCAAGGGCCCACTCGGCAAAGAGGGTGCGGTCATTCATAAAGAGGGAGTAAAAATCAGCAAGGCCTTCATTGAGGGAGCCGGCCTCATCATAGAAGAGATAGCCAAGACTTGACTCTTCACTAATGGCGCTTTCAAAAGAGCGCTGGCGCACATTCATATTTATCTTATTAAAGGCGTGTCCCATTTCATGCCATGTCACCGTTGGGTCACTGGCGACATAGAGTGGGGGATTGACGGTGATGTGACCGAGGCAAATACTATTGCCAGCAGGATCATAGAAAGCGTTATTTTCTTCACCACAGTTTGAATAGCCTTTGAGAATGCCATTTTTAAACCAGAAGGCGTTGTGACTTGAAGTGAAGAGCTGACTAGGAATCGCTGATTCATAGCCATAGCCTTGGGCCAAGCTGTGACTAAATTCTAAGTTGTCATGATACTTCACAAGAATATCTCTCATATTGGCGAAGGCCTGAACTTGGAGAAACTCTTGGGTGGAAGTATCAAAGGCCCAGCGATTTTGCTCGGCCGTGAGATAGGAAGCACTATCATTTTCTCTGACCTCAAAACACTGATCAAGGGTCTTACCTCCGGCTTCACAAGAGGCGATCAGGAATTGATTATCTGTAATAAAGCGTGGGGTGTTGTTGAGGTAGGTCGCTAGGCTAATCGTTGAATCAAGGTTTGTGTTACCAGAAAGGGCAATGGGGTTGTCATCGAGGTAGCGACCAAAGTTAGGGGAGACACTAAAGGTGGAGTTGTCTGTAGTGGCGCCACCGCGAGAGCTTCGTCCTCCACTGGAGCCACCACCATTATTGGAAGGCACACAACTCCCTATGCCCACCATTGAGATGAGCATTCCCATAAGGGAGAGTTTGAGCAATGGAGTTTTTGAAGTCCTTCTCAAGTTTGTCCTTTCTCCTTGCGCCTCAAAGTTATAGGGGAGGCGCTACCACTATCACTCTCGTCTAAAGCCCGTTGACGAGATTAAAGGCGTCCTCACCGAGGATCGACATATCAAAACTATTGAGGTCAAAGCCATTGGCCCCATTGAAGCCTTGCTGGGCCATACACGGCGTGCCTGCCATGCGCTCACCAATGCGACCGGATTGACTTTGGGTGACTCGCCTGTCTGACTCGCCAATCACAGAGGCAATGCTTCTTAAATTTGAATTGAGGTCTGGGGTATTGTTATATCCAGTTCTAAAGGTATCTGGCTCTTGATTTTGAACCCAATCACTTAGTCCATTAGCGATTTTTAAACGCTCAATACCTTCGCAAATCCCTACCGTTTGTTGTCCTGTATAGTCTTCCCAATTTATGTCAGAAGGAAGGCTAAGACCTGAAGGTGGAGTAAACCCACCTGCAAGCTCTGCAGTAAAATTTGGAACGGGATCAATGGTGATTTCACCATTTTCGTTGATTCCTGCTAGTGGTCTGACAAAATTTCTAAAGTAGTCACTCCTTCTCACTTCGCTTGGAATGTCATCGTCATCGTCACTTGTTCCTTCGATATAAGCTTCAAGCGCTCTTTCCTCTGCCGAGGTTAGTCCAGAAGGCATATTCTGAATGGCCCTTCTTCTAAGTTCGGCAATTAAACGATCACTTTGGTTTTCTTCGTCTTCGCAAGCATCAGAAATGGTTTCAATTCGTTGTTGGTTTCTACTTGTACCACCATCATCATCATCGTCACCCTCTGTCCCACGCTCTCCTTCATTTTGAGTTTGGTTACAGAAATTTTGAAACTCCATGGCCGCCGCTTGAACAGCACCGGGGTTGGCAATACCGGCCGTGACATTCATAGAGTCTTCAAAGAGCTGGTCCGCCTGACCACAGCCAGCAGCTGGGTTTTGTGATAGGGCATTGAAGCGCTGGCAAAAGTTTTGAGATTCCCCAAAGGCCTCTTGTTGCGCCTGATTAGCTTCAGCAACGGCCTGAGAGTAGGCACCGAGAGCGGCTTCACAAGTGGACTTAAGCTCACTCCACTTGCCGCGGTCTTTTTCAATACCATTGGCCTGGGCCTTTAAATAGCCGGTGAGTTCCTTATTAACTTCTTCCTTTTG
>JAUIBX010000319.1 GCA_030427595.1 Bacteriovoracia bacterium
TCTCATTACTTTCACTAAAGCGTAAGGGCAGTGGACTACCGCAGTAAATTGCTGGTGGTTCATTTCTGACTATTTGATATTTATGAATATGACCCAATAAAAGCAAGTCCCAATCTTGAAAGGAGCCTAAAGGTAGGGAGTCAAGCCCTGACAAGGCCACACTTTGCTCAGAGCCTGCACTTAAAAATGATCCAAAGAGGTGATGGCCTATGAGGATTCTCTTTTGGTTTTCCTGCCTTTCTTTAGGAATGAGGTTCTTTAAAAAGAGCTCAAGAGACAGGAGAAGAGTCTCATCAATACTTAAATCCTCATTCGGATTCTCTTCCTTTAACCATGGGTTATCCATGATCTCTCGTGTTCTAAAAAAAGGAAGTAGGCAAAAGAGAAACTCTTTTTCGTTTTCTTCAATTTTGGTCACAAAGTGTTTCTGCCAGTTCTCGATGTCTTTTGGTTCTAGGGTCGCAGGTGGTCTTAAGTTTCCTACAACTTTAATAAAGTCTTGATTGAGAAATGGCCTTGGTGTTTCGAGAAGTTTTGCCGAATCATGGTTGCCTGCAAGTATGAGAACTTTTCTTAGGGAGCCACCTTGAGTTTCTGAATGAACTTCAAGGTCTTTTAAGAATTTAAAAAAGAGCGAGAGAGAAGTTGTCGTGGGGATGGGCGTATCAAAGACATCGCCTGCAATTACCAGAACTTCAATTTCTTGGGTTGAAATCTGTTCAAGAAGCCACTGTAAAAAGAGTTGATGTCCTTCGACTCTATCTCTTTTGTAGAGTTTCTTTCCAAGGTGCCAGTCTGATGTGTGTAGGATTCTCACTGGTTTCCTTTGGGTTTCTTAACTCAACCCCTTAGTCATTTTTTTTGTTGTTTCCGCTACCGCCATTTTTTTTACGATTTCTTGGTCTTCTATTTTTCTTAGGTCTTTCTCCATTGCCTTTGGCTTCATTGGCGTTATTGGATCCATTAGAAGAGTCTTTTTTATTGCGGTTCTTGTTGCGATTGTTTCGCCGATTGCGAGAGGAGCGCTTTTGCCTATCGTCCGTAACCTGGCTTCCGTCATCCGATTGCTTGCTTTGGTCCGAAGTCGATGCTTGCCCCTCTTCATCATCGTTTTCTGTTTGATCGTTAGTTTTTTCCTGGGAGCTCTCTCCGTCAATTTTGATATTATCTTTCAAGGAATCAAAAAGGGATTCATCACTTTCCCCATTTTGGATACTCTCTAAGTTCTTTAAGGCGATTTCTTCTTCAGAGAGACCTTTATTAAAAGAGTTGGCCATTTGGGATTCCACTTCATTAAGTCCAATAACATTTGATGTTTCGTTAACGACATGTTGGAAAGAGTCAGGAAACTTGTAACTCTTATCGAGTTTCTTCTCTTGATGGTATTGAGATTTAGCGTAGCGGCGGATTTGACCTCTTTCAGTGATCATATCAAATTGCTCGACCAAGATATGAAGCTTGGTAACTTTACCCTTGTCTCCATTGGCCGCATGAATAAATGTCCCTTCCTTAGGAAGGAGTTTTCTTTTGTCACTGTAAACATCGTCTTCGTATTTGATACAGCATTTAATTTGGCCACAGACTCCATTAATTTTGGATGGAATCAAGGCGAGGTTTTGGTTTTTGGCCATCTTAATTGAGACATTGCCGTAATTTTTTAAAAAGGTGGAGCAACATGTTGTCTGGCCACAGGCCCAAATGGAACCCAGTGCGGCCGCGCGGTCCCTTACACTGATTTGGCGTAGCTCTATGCGCATCTTGAGCTCACCAACTAGTCTCTTTACAAGTTCTCTAAAGTCTACTCTTGCGGGTGCAGTGAAGTAGAAAACCATTTTCTTTCCAAATTGAATGATTTCAACGTGGGTTATTTGCATATCAAGATTGAGTTCCTCAATAAGTTTGACAGCGGCCCTTTCTGCTTCCTTTTGACGATCAAGATCTCCTTGCATGGCCAAAATATCTTCTTGGTCAGCGACTTTAGAGATGGAACGGATAGGAAGCATGGATTTCTTAAACTTAACGGTATAAGGAAATGAGTTGATATAGCCGACATCCATGCCTCGATCGCTCATAGCGACAACCTTTTGGCCGTAACTAAAGAAACGCTTGCCTACGAGGAAGGGAAAGCTGCGCGAGTTGCCAGGAAAGCGAACTCTGACCATTTGGATTTCATCACCCTCGCGCCAACGGGTCTGGCCACTATCATCATCATTGTTACTATTTCCTTCTTGGGGGCTAGGTTCTGATGAGGAAGTGTTCTCGTTTTGATGAGCGCCTTCGTGAGAGTTTTGATTTTCTTCAGTTGCCTGTGATTCTTCTTGGTTGTGTTCGACTTCTATTTCGTTTGCCATGGGCCTATATACCTGATTTAAGTTGCTAATCTCTATGGCCCCACGCACGATGGGGAGAGCATAGCTGCAATGTGTAAGTATCTGACTTTTATAGTTTCTTGTCTAGGACTGGCGCACCACAAAAGACACTTTCTAGCGATGAGCATCAACTTGGTCGATAAGTTGGAAAAGGCCTACAAAGCGTTCCCCGGGAGCATTGTGGAAAGTCTTTGCCTTTTCAAACCACTGAATTTCATTAAGCCATTGGTCTAGAATTCGAGACTCGTGGCAATAAACAGTGACATAGTTATGACATAGGCGAAAGATTTCTTCAGCAAGAGGAGCGGAGTATTTGATTTGGTCTAAAATGATGTGAATATTGCTCATATCTTCGCAAAATCTTGCAATGGCCTTGACTTGCTTTTCTGTAGCTGCCTTTTGCCAGAATTCACTCTCTTTGAGTTCATTTTGTAGATACTCATTAAAATTAGTGCATATTGGGTTAGGAAAGT
>JAUIBX010000320.1 GCA_030427595.1 Bacteriovoracia bacterium
GTGCAGCTTGACCAAGTTCAGCGCGTTTGTTTGCGTACGGGTGTGACCCAGCAGGCGCAGAGAGATAGGCGATCAAATTTTGTAGTTCGCCCGCTGTCCACGTGGGGGGAACGACGTAATACGCTTCTGTGTTTAATACCTGTGCTAATTCATTGATTTCCTTGAAGCTGTTCTCTTTGGTTGGCATACCGTAATTTTGAGGGGTTATGTGTAATGCATGACATTAATCAGGTTTTTTATTGCCCCACTTTAGGGAGGGAAATTCCGATAGGTTGGAAAATAGGTATGAAAACAAGACGAGGAGGCACACATGAAAATTGATAACTTTGTTTGGACCGATGAACTAAGCGTTGGTGTAAATGAGATGGATGATCAGCACAAGGTGTTGGTTGATAAAATTAATAAACTTGTGGTCGATCTTAATGATGATAGCCCCAATGTTTATGGTGACTTTCAAGACCTCGCTGGCTTTGTGGTTAAGCACTTTGAAGATGAAGAGGCCTTTATGGAGAAGTCGGGTTACCCCGGACTTGATACTCATAAAGTGATACACAAGCAGCTTTTGGAAAAAGTAGGCTCCTTTGATGGCTCCATTAAAGATGGCTCTGTTGATAAATTTGCTCTGATGAACTTCCTTAAGATGTGGCTGCGCTCGCATATTATGGGCATTGATATGAAGTACGGTGAGCATGCCAATAAGGGTGCTGCTTAATTTAAGATATTGATATTATTCGCTTTAAGGCCACCTCATGAAAAGCCGATAGGTTAATAGTGAGGTGGTTTTTTAATGTGTGATGTATGCCAAGAAGAAGGACGAGACCCAAGGTTTCATAATGGGAAAAGACCCATGCAGTTTTGTCGCCTTTATCGTGTTTATAAATCTCAGGTGGCAAATATAAACCTGTGTCATCTTCATGCCATTGAACTTTTCTGTATTGGTGAGACCCGCTTCTTAGAATCTCACCCCCGACTTGCTCTAAGACTTCACCGTTCAACCCGTACAAGTAGCAGTGATGTCTTTGCCTTTTAATTGAGAAGAGGTCACACTAAGGCATGAGCAAATTGCCGCTTGAACACCCCGATCATTTTAAACTCCTTAAAGAACAGCTTTCTTTGAAGAAGGCCTATTGGCAACCAGAAATCATTCAAAGCTGGGCTGCGGTTCATCTCGTTTTCGCCCACGATCAACACGGTCTTGATAGAGGTCTTAAATTGGCCATGATCAAGCGGACAGAAAAACCTGAAGACCCTTGGTCTGGCCATTATGCCTTTCCTGGTGGACGTGCCGAACCCAATGAAGATTTGCTGACAACTTCAAGAAGGGAAACTCATGAAGAAGTTGGTCTCTCTTTAAATGATGAAGTCTATTTGGGAGAGTTCTTTCAACTCCAATTATTTTATAAGGGAAAGCCCCTGCCTTATGCGATATCTGCTCACGCCTCTTATTTACCTTCAACCAAAAGCTTTACTCCTTGTCCCGATGAAGTTGCTGAAGCCTTTTGGTTTGACGTCACTGATCTTCATAACCCGGCCCATATTCACCATAAGACCTTTAAGATGAGCCAAGGGGAAAGAGTCTTTCCCTGCTTAGAGTTTGGAGGCCATACTGTTTGGGGTATTAGTTATTTGATCCTGAGGGAAATTTATCATCAGTATCATGGACTTCCTTTTCAACGGGAGGGCCACTTTTCTCGCGACCTTTTACCTGCTTATCCTTACGGTAATGCCTTAGATGAAAAATAGGGGTGAGGTCATGAACTTTCATTTTCCAGTGACTCTCTTTAGCTATGGCACCCTTCAGGTTCCCGAGGTTTTGGATTATTTGCTCGGCTTGAATGCCCACGAAAAAGTCTTCCAAGGAAAGGCCACTTTAAAAGATCATCAGGCTTTTTATGTTGAAGGAGAAGGTTTCCCCATCGTGACCAAGGCCCCTGGTGAAGAGCTGGAAGGTATTCTTCTCAGTCTCAACTCATCCCAATGGCAGGTGCTTTGCCATTACGAAGATGCTGAAGATTATGAAGTTAAAGAAGTTGAGCTTTACCTAAAAGGGGCTCCCACGAGCTCCACCAAGGCCTTGATCTTTTGGCCAAAAAGTCACTTGAGAGCAAGTGAGAAGAAGTGGTCTTTAAACGGTTGGTATGAGAAGGTGGACCTGAAAGATTACTTAGGCCAAATCGATCGCTGGATGGCCGATTTTTAAGCAATTCCTGACAAAAATCATCTTTAGAACTAAGCCCGAGAATGACCTAAAGTCTCCCGCCATTATAAATAATACCCATTGATAAGACACCTCTTTAACTACCTGCGTAGAGGGGGTATGAGACTAATGCAAACCACACAAAAGCTTTTGAAATCACGAGGAGACGAGATAATGAGAGCGACTTCGAAAACCAAAATGAAATCCCCCGCAAAGTGGGCCATCCCTCTAATGGTATCCCTACTTGCAAATCCCGGCGCCTACGCCAACTCAGATTACCAGGCCAAAGACTTAAAAGAATTTCTTAATGAGTTTCACGCCAACCCTGTTCAAGTTATGGACCAGACTCCTGTCAAAGAAGGAGCAGGTTTATCTCAACAGGCGACAGTGATTCCCGCTGAAGCTGTTAAGGGAAATAAGTTTCTCGATATTAAAAACCGAGTTCGTTCTCAAATTTGTAAAGTCGTCAACGGCACAACTGTTTGTGCCAATGAGCTTGCCGGTCGTGCGGGTATTCAATACAACGATCGCGCAGAAGACCTCGTTGATCTCGGTGAAGAGATTGTTAAAACATTAAGTGAAATGGATGAGAAGAAGCTTCAACAAGCTGAACTTTCTATTCGCCCTTGGTCAGATGATTAC
>JAUIBX010000321.1 GCA_030427595.1 Bacteriovoracia bacterium
CTGTCTTTAGGGCCTGATTCTAATCCACAGAATCGAGCATTCTTTGAAACTGGTCACCTTCGCGAGTTGAACTATCGGGATGAATATCGCGGTTGATACAGGCAACTATGTAATTTCTTGCTTCATTATTTTGTGGGTCGATTTGTGTCTTCATGATGTGAGCAAATTCATGACCACCTGAGGTTGTGGTATCTGCAGGATTTTTGAATATCGATACAGCAGCATTGGCCTCAGTCATAATGGACTCAGGCAAAGTAAGGGCCTGAAGAGTAAGACCATCAACTTGGCCAACAAGTGGACCGAACCCTGTTTGGATAAGTTGGACTTGAGTGATGGTATGAGTTTGCCCTGAGCTTGCATCGGCCACTCTTTTTACATCAGCACACTCCCAAGGATTGTTGATTCCATTAGCAAAAGTATTTAAGGTCAATAGTGCCCCGATTAGGGTCATAGAAATTTTTGTTTTCAACGTAGTATTCTCCTCTGCCATAGCTTATGGGCCTAAAAGCTATTTGATGGAATCTATCGTGAAAAAAGAAAAGGGAAAAATTGAGCCTTGTGGAAAGGTCTTCACGCCTGTGAAGCTTGTCGGTGGAGCTCTCTGTAGAAATTTCCTTAGCTCCCTATGGGAGGACAAAAATGAGCTAATGTTGCGCCGCCTCATGAGAGGGGAGAAAATATGAAAACTAGCTATTTCAAGTACTTGCTCATTGTTCTTGCCACTTTGCTATCTTCCTATGGAAGGGCCAATGTATTTGGTGATGATAATAGAGATATGGTTTCTGAGAGCGCTTTTAACTCTAAACCTATCTCGATGATTGTCAAAATTGGTGTGTGTACAGGGGGATTAGTTGGACCCAACCTCGTCTTAACGGCGTACCACTGTATTAGAAAGAAATATAAGGACGGAAAAATAACTCGAAAAATTACCGTAAGGGCAGGCGCTTACGAATCTAAGTCATTGGCCAAGACCAAGGTTATTGAGGTTGTTACTGGAGGAGAGTCGGGCACGGCAAAGGATTGGGCCATTCTTATTTTGGATAAGAACCTTGGTCAATCTTTTGGTTACTTTAGGGTCCGAGGCTTTGTGAACTTTACCTATGAGGATATTAACCTTGCAGGTTATTCAAAAGACCGCAGCAATCGAGTTCTCTCAATTCATCAAGGTTGTGCCATTACAAAAGTTCTTACTGATAAGTTTCTTTATAATTGTGACTCTACGGGTGGAGCCTCGGGCTCTCCACTATGGCGAAGAAATCAACAGGGTGAGTATGAAATTGTTGGTCTCCACTTTGGTGGTAGGAGACCACAGGATCATCGTTCCAGGTCGAGTCGCTTTAAAACAGATGCTTACTCTCATGAGTTAGCGAATGTGGCCGTGAGGCCTCACAACTATGCCGATACTCTTTTAAACCTTTTATAAACATTAAAGAGTTATAGCTAGAAGCTATGACTAGATAGGTTTTTGATAGCTTAGACTTTGATCTGTATCAAGTTCTTTAAGCCGCATTTAGGCGATAGTGTTCTTAACGAAATAACTGGTGGTTCAGAAATGAAGTAATCCACCAAACAAGGAGAATATTATGAGCTTAAGAATTGGTGATACAGCCCCTAACTTTCAAATTGAAACAACCAAAGGAAAAATTGATTTTCATGAGTTTATTGGTAATTCATGGTGCTTTTTCTTTAGTCACCCTGCAGACTTCACACCAGTATGTACTACAGAGATGGGAAGAACGGCTCAGCTTGCTAAAGAGTTTGAGGCAAAGAATACTAAGCCTTTGGGCCTATCCACTGATAGCGTAGAAGAGCACAATAAATGGATCCTTGACGTAAATGAAACTCAAAAGACAACTCTAGAGTTTCCTATTGTCGCTGACCCTGACCATAAAATTGCTGAGCTCTATGAAATGATTCATCCTGGTGAAAGTTCAACAGCTGCCGTACGCTCTGTTTTCATCATCGATCCGGATAAGAAGATTCGTCTAACGATGACTTACCCAATGTCCTGTGGGAGAAACTTTGATGAAATTTTAAGAGTTCTGGATGCTCTCCAGACTGCAGATGAGCAAGGTATTGCAACACCTGCTGATTGGCGTAAGGGCGACCGAGTTATCATCCCTCCAAGCTTGAGTAATGAAGAAGCTGAGAAAAAGTTTACTCAAGGGTTTGAAGAGGTGAAGCCTTACCTACGATACACTCAAGTTTAGTACTCAAGAAGGCGACAGGTTTAACCCTGTCGCTTTTGTTTCTTATCTACTCTTAGTTCAAATTCTTTTTAAGAAACTGAATAGTATGACCGTACTTGAGAACCCGGTTCTTGAGCTTACGTGTCCCATGGCCCTCATCGGGAAAGAGAATGAGTTCACCAGGAATTCCTCTTCTTTCCATCTCTTCCATGATTTGAACAGCTTCCCCTGCGGGAACTCTTGGGTCGTTGGCCCCATGAATGATCATGATGGGGGCTTCAATTTCTTCGATATAATTGATGGGAGAGAGCTTTTCTAGCGCCTCCATATCTTTATCGAGATAACCATACTCGCTCTCTCTCATTTTTCTGCGGTAGTCTGCGGTATTCTTTAAAAAGGTGACAAGAGAGCTCATCCCGACACTCGCCACACCTGCATCATAAGTTCCAGCATAGATGGTCATACCAACGAGAGTAGAGTAGCCACCGTAGGAGCCCCCCATGATTGCCACTTTAGGAGCCTTTCCATTCTTCGCCCAATTCTTCTTTATCCAAAGCCCTGCATCTCTAATGTCGCTAAGGACCTCAAGGCGCTTGGGACCATTATCAGCGTTTAGCCATGTCTTTCCATAACCT
>JAUIBX010000079.1 GCA_030427595.1 Bacteriovoracia bacterium
GCATCGCCTTACGCTTAGAGCTGCTGTCTTGGGCGAGAGTTTCCCATTCAGAGTTGACGACGTCACTGACCATAAGATAGAGAGAAACATTTTCAAGGCCAAAGACACGGGCAAGGTACTTACCTTCAATCTCTACGAGGTCTAGGCCATCATCAAGAGATTTCTGAAGCCAGTCTTTGGTTTCATCAAAGGGGGAGCCAACATGACCAAGGCGGGCACTAGTCTTTGAGCCTTCAACTCCAAACTCAATATTTGAAATTTTGCCATAACCTTCTTCAAGCTTGATATGAGAAGGGATGACAAAGTCACCAACCGAGAAGCCTTTTCCTGGTAGAGCACCAGCGGTTCCTGCGTAGGTGACCTTGGTGTGACCTGTATTCTTGAAGGCCTGAGCTATGGGGACAATTTCATCGCCCCAAACATTGGCAGCAAGGCGCCAACGGACAACCTTACCAGACTTATTTTTGAACTCAAGGTCACTAATAGAGGTGACAAAATTATCAAAATCGTACTGCTTAAATCTTTCTGGGAGAAGATCGGCATACTTCTTTTCAAGAGGTCCTTTGACCTTTTGGTAGGCCTTATCGATGATTGATTTGTGATCCCCAATATCAAAGCTTGAGGGGTCTTCTAACAGGGGAATAAGTTTTTCTAATGCCTGTGCGCTTTCCTTACCTGTAAGCTCTTTTGGGTAGGACTCATAGAGATTCTTGAGAGCAAGTAACTTCCAATAAGTATAGAAGAAAGTCTCAATGGTCGCCTTTTGACCAATGATGAGTCGATCTGCCTTTGGCAGATGAGTCAGCATATTTTCAAGACGAGTTTGAATGGAGCGATGGAACCCTTCGATATCTCCAAAGACTTCAATCTTATTTGGGATGGCGGTTACTCCAGCACGTGAAAGAGAAAGACTACTGACAAGGTGTTCAAGTCTATCAACGCCGCCAATATTGGTGATAGCAAAGCGGAAAGTGTCTTCTTCAGGATATTTTACTAGGAAAACTTTGTTGTAGTTACTTGAGATCGTTTTTACTTCACCAAGAATTTCACCACCACGAAAGCCCACATTTTGTTTGAACTCCCTGGGGTCACTAAGATGAAATTCCATGGCCCTATTATTGTCTAAGGCCTCCCAGAAAATACCACGTGTGGTGCGGTTGGAGATATAGTGCTCGGCATCTAGGGTTTGGTTATCAACGTTAAGAATCTTGGGTTCAAGCTCCATTTGACTTTTTTCAGCAACACCAATTTTTGGCGAACCGATGTCGTCATTTTTTTCGTAACCATCAATACGAAAAGAATCCGCTAATTTATTCTTAAGAAAGTTATAGCCCCAAGCGACGTCTGCTTTTTTGAGCGCAAGGTTGGGGTTTTGATCTTTGAGAAGACGGTAGATGAGGTTATCAAATTTTTGAGGGTCTTTGATTTGGTTGTAACTTAAACCTGAGTTGATAATCGCTTCAGGTGTGAGGGCCCTTAGGGCGGCAATGGTCTCATCGCTGACTTTACCCTTTTTAAATTCGGTCAATTCACCAATGTAGTAGTGCAAGCGATCCACTGCTAGCAGGTATTCGACTTGGCGCAGCTCACTTTGGGGAACACTGGCCAATCCCCTGTAATTATTGAGGCGGAAATTGGTGTCGCAGCTCGATAGGAAAGCGGCAAAACAGGTGATAAAAATACTAAGGATTATGGTTTTATGGGATAGCTTTTTCATAGAAACCTGATCGGTTTTAAGCCCCTAAAAATAAAGGATTATTTTGTGAGACTCGACAAAATTTGCTTGTGCCTTTTCTCAATAATTTCAATGACTTCTTACGCTGGTTACCCCTCCATTTGCGTTAAGTGGAATGAGGCCAAGACCGTTGGGGAATTGCCTGGTGAAGAGATCAATGAATCAAGTGGAATGGTGGCCTCAAGGACCAAAAATGATCTCCTCTATCACATCAATGATTCTGGCGACGGACCCTTTGTTTACATGACCAATATGGCCGGTGAGTTTATCCAAAAGACGGCCTTTCAAAGTGAAAAACCACGCGACCTTGAAGACCTGGCCCTTGGAAACTTTCAAGGAAAGCCGGCCCTCTTTTTTCCCGATATTGGTGATAACAATCAGACGAGACCTCGCATTTCTCTCTACATCGTTTCTGAAGAGGACCTCTTTAAAAAACAAACAGTACCACTGGCACAAATTGATCTGACTTATCCAGATGGCAGTCACGATGCTGAGGCCGTAGCCGTTTCAAATGGCAAAGTTTATGTCGTAACAAAGAAGGTTGATTGGAAAGAAAGACGGGCGATTTCAGCAGGTGTATATTCCATCACGATTTCAGAGCTTGAGGCCCACAAAGGTTCAAGCCGCCTTATGATGAAAAAAGAATTTGAAATGAATCTTCCTTATCTTCTCTACAACTACAATCTGTGGGGAAGAATTGTGACAGGCATGGATGTTCACCCAAGAGGGGAGTCTTTTGCCCTTCTCACCTATGGCGCGATCCTTGTGGTGAATAAAGACCTCGGTCAAATGACTCTTGAGGATGCTGATACAAAGAAGTGGAAAGATAAAGTGGATTACACGATTATCCGGACACCTTCTACACCTCAGCAAGAGGCCGTGGCCTACAGTGCTGATGGCGAGAAAATTTATTTTACAACAGAGTATAAGAAGCGTTTTGGAAACCCTCTCTACGAGATTACTTGTAAGGAGCGTATTCCAGTTCCGGCAGAAATTTAAAGAAAATTAAAGCTCTTCTAGTTCAATAACATTAAGGGTGCTTTCGTCATTGCAGTTAGCTTTAGCATCCTTTTTCGCTTTCTTTAGACTGATAACCTTAAACTTCTTATTGGGAGGAAAGAGAACCTCTTCCTCATTTGGGTAAGCACTCATCATCCCAATAAAACGACCAGTCTTACTTCTTATTTTCATTTTGGTATTTCCGCTCCAACAAAATCCTTTCTTCTTAGATGATGAAGTGTAGGCCTTAAAAGTTTTAATCTTTCCTGGTTGCCATGAGTTTACGGAGCCCTTTCTTTCAAAGCGAACAACGCGACCTTTGTACTTCGGAAGCTTATCAAGTCCATTGTTGATGATATCAACCATCGCCCCATACTTTTCCTTATCGGCTTTACGTCCTCTTCTTAGGGTTTGGTTGAGCTTCTTATAGATGTCATTTGTGGTGTAGGTGTAAATCGCCATGACCTCTTCTTTAAGAAGTTTGTAGTAAAGGTCTTGGCTATGATCTTCAAGGCGGTCACACACTGTTGAATTTAGGCGCATGACATAGTTATCGTACTTATAGTCACCAACGAGTTTCTCTATGGTCTCTAGGCCTTCTTCCGTTTGCTCAGCACAGCCAAAGGCCTGTGGATTCACAACGAGCAGTAAGGTGAGAAAGCTTAATAGAATTAGGTTTTTCATGATTCAATCCCCTCAATTTTTTGGCTGGGGCGTTATAACATGACTCTTATTTAGAGGGGGGGGAGTTGAAATATTTACTAAGGGCGACTCTAGCGGTTATAAGTCCAATATGACTAATTCACGAAACCCATTTGAGCTGATTTGTGTGTCCCATTTACCTCCACTTATGGGTAAGCCTTCGTTTTTAGGGCATAAAAGTCTCAGGGATCATGCCTTCTCTGATCTCGAAGCGGCGATCGAGGGGGGAGCTTCCGGGCTCCTTCTAGAGAACGAACAAGATAACCCCTACACTCTGAGGGCCACACCTGAGGGCATAACTTCCATGACAAAACTTGCCCTTGAGCTTTCTGAGCAAGCGCCTGCTGGCTTTAAGCTTGGGGTTGAATTTTTGATTCACGATCCGCAAGCTTCCTTGTCCGTTGCTAAAACAGCGAACTTTTCCTTTATTAGAACAGACTACTTTGTGGATCGAATGGCCCGGGCCGAATATGGTGGCGAAATTAAAGTTGATGCTAAAGAGATCACAGATTTTCGCCAACAGATTTCGGCTCAGGACATTTCAATCTACGCTGACATTCAGGTGAAGTATGCTGAGAACCTTGAGCCTGAAAAGCCTCTGACTTTGTCGGCACAGCAAGGTTGGGAAAGTGGCGCCAAGGCCGTTGTCCTTTCTGGACGCATAACCGGAGAAGCTCCAAGTGTCGCTGAAGTTAAGGAAGTCGGTGAGCTTGAGAATCGGGGAGAAGTTTTTATTGGCAGTGGCTTCTCTGAAGAAAATGCAAAAAGCTTTCTTCCCTATATTGACGGGGCGATTGTGGGAACTTCTCTAATGAAAGAGAGGAAACTTCAAAGAGAGAGAATTTTCCATCTCTCCCAAATTATCAAAAGTTAATGAAAGAGAAATGGCTGTGCCTTGGTGATATCGGTCACGATATCTATGAACTTCCAAGTGGTGAAGAAAGAATTTTTAGCGGTGGTATTAGTTTTAATCACCTCACTCATTTACATCGTCTTGGGCAACGTCAACTTTTCTTTCAAGGACCGCTGTCTTCCCACTCAGAAGACCTCTTCTTAAGTAGGAGGCTAGATGATCTAGCAGTTAAAAAGGTTAACTGTGAATCTTTGTCTGGCCGTGCTCCTCAGCAAAGAATTTCTTTAAAAGAAAATGGTGAAAAGAATTTTTTTAGCTATGAACCGGGCATTCTTGCAGACTTTAATTACTCTCAGCCTGAGGAGTCCTTTGACTTCATTCTTTTGCCGGTCTTTGAGCAAAATTGGTGTTGGGCCATGGATGTTTTAACCACCCCACCAAAAGGTAAGCTTGTTTGCGACTTTTTAGATGGGAGAGACTTTAAGCAAGAAGTCAGTTTTCTTAAAGAGTATGCTAATAAGATTGATCTTCTTGTTGTGGGTTGCCCACCGGAGGATCAAGGTTTTTATGAGATCATCTTAAAAAACTTAGGGAAGTGGTCAAAGAAGGTGCTGGTAACAAGGAGCCACCTATCGGGTTTTTATTTTGATGGCGAGCAAATATGTCACTTTAGCCCGATTCCTCAAGATACTGTTGTCGATTCAACTGGTGCTGGTGACGCTTTTCTTTCATCCTTTCTGGTCTACCTATGTAGTGGCATGACCCCTAAAGCTTCTTTGGAGCAGGCCTCTGTCTATGCTGGGCAACAAATCATGCGCCTTGGACCTCACTAAAAGACTGCCGTTCCTTTTACAAGCTAGGTGAAAGCATTAGAATAGGCTGTGAGTTATCGCTCCATCATCAAGGGTACTTTGTGGACTTAAGTAATAAACTGGACCTAAATGGTCTTATTAATAAGAAAGACTCTATAAAGAAAATTTTCTTCTATCGCATTTGTGGTACTGGCATGGGAGCTGCTGCCTGCCTTTTGAGAGAGAAGGGCTATGATGTTGAAGGGGGCGACCTTAACTACTTTCCTCCTATGTCTGACTATCTAGAGAAAACAGGTATTTCTCTTCATGATCTCAATGATCTTTCTTGGGACTCTTTAAAAGATTATGACCTCATTGTTGTGGGGAATGTGGTTCCTCGCGCTGGGGAAGCTGCTCGTAAAATTGAAGAACTTGGCGTGCCCTTTTGTTCTTTTCCTGCGATCTTAGGGGCTTTTGTTCTTCATGACCTCAATGTTGTGGGCATTGCGGGAACTCATGGCAAAACAACCACGACTTATTTCATGGCCCAGCTCTTTGAGAAGCTTGGTCTTGAGCCCGGTTATTTTATTGGTGGCGTGATTGAAGGGCGACCTTCCTCTCTCTTGGGTAAGGGACGTTACTTCTTTATCGAAAGTGATGAGTACGACTCTGCTTACTTTGAAAAAATCTCCAAGTTTAGAAGTTATACCCTTAACCACATGGTCTTAACCTCATTGGAATTTGATCATGCAGATATTTTTGATGATATTGAAGATATTAAAAATGAATTTGCGCCGGTCTTAAGTGAGATTAAGGGGCAGATCATTGCCAATGTTGATTACAATGCCATAGAAGATTTGACTGTTCGTTATCAGGATCGTGATTGGACCCTCTATGGAGAACATTCAGAAAATGGTCCCAAAATTGTTGAAACAACTTCTGAGAAGACCATATTTGAATTGCGAATTAAAGGTAATTGGCATCGCTTTGAAACCAATGTTGTAGGTCATCACAATATTCTAAACCTCAGTACCTGCGTTCTCTTTGCCGCTTCCGAGGGCTTTAGCGTCGATGACATCAATGAAGGTATCAAAAGCCTAAAATTTGTTAAAAGAAGACAGGAGCTTAGAGGTCACTATAAAGGAGCTGTTGTCATTGATGACTTCGCTCACCATCCCCGCAGTGTGGCCTGTACTATTGAGACCATAAAAACCAGCTATCCTGATAAGAAGATTGTTGTGGTGCTTGAGCCCAATTCAGCGACGGCGAGAAGTAATATCTTTCAAGACGAATTTGCTGCTTCTTTAACAAGGGCAGATAAGGTTATCTTTGCCAGGCCTGAGCGAGCGACAACCGTTAAGAGTGCTCAAAACCTAGACTTCGCTTTAATGGTTCAAGAACTACAAGAACATCAGACTGAGGCCATGGTGGCCTCTTCCCTTGAGGAGCTTCGTCAGAAGATAGACTCAAGCGTGGATTCTGAAACCCTTCTCTTAGTTTTGAGTAATGGAACTTGTCTTGGGCTGTGGAAATCAGACTTTGTAAAAGAACTCACTCATTAATGAAAAAGAAGCTTCCCTTTCTAATCTTGACTCTCTTATTAGTGGTGCCGACCTATGGCACTGACCTCTCTCAATTAACAAAGTATCTCGTGAAGAATGAGAAAACTGTTGAGAAGAAGTATTGGCAGTATCACAGAGAATTTACAAAAGAACTTTGTAGACCAGGTACAGAAGAAAAATTTTGGAAGCTCTTTCGAGATTATCGAGGGGATGGACATTATCTTCCTCGAACTGTTGACGGTAAGTTGGACCGCAAAACTCTCAATCGCTTCTTACCTGAAATCCAAAAAAAGAAGAAGTGGATTATTGAGCAGAAAGAGAATTTAAAAAAGGTAAAGGACTTTAAATCTCTTTTGGCCGAACTTGATAACCTTGAAGATGAAGTGGAAAAACTTGTTCGTTACAAAGAACAATATGAAGAAGAAACTGATGATTCAAAAAAAATCTCCATCAAAAATAAGAGTAAGTACCTCTTCATCAAATTTAAAGAGGACTTTCTGGCCTTTTTAAAGAAGGTTCCTTTCTTAACCAGTTATCGTTACCCCGTTGACCACTTTGAGCTTAGAGAAAATTATGATGAGGTAAAGAACTCTGAAAATACTCAAGAGAAGAAGCGTGCTAATGAAGTTTATTTTTATAGAAAGATTGTTCAGGATGGAGCTCAAAATCCCAACCGTTCACACAGTGATCGCTTCTTGCGGGCCATGCTTGATACCTTGACTTTAGGTCTTAAGGAAAATCCCGACTTCATTCCTGAAGATACTCGCTATGATTTAAACTCAGCTTTCTATGGCCTAAGAAAGCAGCTCAAGCGGCGACCTCGTGGTCAGGTGAAGCGATTTCAGGAGTGGGAAGACCGCGTCTCTCGCATGCTTGATTATTACGACTCTCTAAAAAGAAATAAGGTAAAGGTCGGTGGTCACTTTGAAACCGGTGATCAAATTATTCAGACTCAGGCAAAGGCGCGAGCAGAGCTTAAAGATTTTGTTTTTAAAAAGCATCAAGCAACCTATAACTATTGGTCACAGAAAGAAGAAATTTATCGCGCGCTCTATGTTCTAACGACCATTCTCTTTAATGAGGTGGGGTCAATCGATGCCCCTTATGCTCTAGAGCGCATGGACGTGGCGCAGGTTGTTCTTAACCGAGTGAATAATCCCAAGTACAACTTTATCCCAGAAAGTGACTTCCTCTACGATTACCTCAGGCCACAAGGGCATAAGGGACCGTTGAAGAAGTACCCTTGGCTTAATGCTCTCTTTAAAGAAGGGGAGTTTTCTTTTACTTATTACTTTATTCATGGCGCCGTTCGGGTTTTCTGCCCTGATCTTTCACGGGCGGGAAGAAAACTAAGAAAAGCGAACTTTAAACTATCCCTAGAAAAGTTGAAGTATCCCCATACACCCTTTGGTGGCGTCCGTTACTTCTCAAGGGCTTCTATGCTCGGTCGCATCAGCATGGATAATATTTGGTCAGATTACAGACCCATTAGTGAAAGGCCTGGAAAGTATTTAACAAACCGTAAGGCGCGGCAGGCATTGAAGGCCTATAAGAAAGGTAACTATGCCTACCGCTATCACTTTCACGATGATAAGGGCCGCCGTTTTAAAGTGATTGAGATTGGAGACGATGTTTATTCGCTAGAAATGAAGACGAATAAGATCTATTCCTATCGCAACCCCCATTACTTTAAGTATTTTGAAAAAAAGAGGACGCCCTAGTTCGTTTTAGCCGCAAATCCCTCATAAATTAGCTTTTCTTATGTTGTCCAATCGTTGTCCTGACGGTAGTATCAGCCATTAGAGTATTATTTGTTTAGTAAATTTTGTTTAGAAATAATGCGTCTTTTAAAACCCTGACGCTATTAAAGAGAGGCACCCATGCTTAAAGATTATGTTTTTACCTCAGAGTCCGTGACAGAGGGACACCCTGACAAAATGGCCGATGGCATTTCTGATGCTATCCTCGATGCAATGCTAGAGCAGGACCCTGCTTCACGTGTGGCGTGTGAGACCATGATTACAACTGGTATGGCCGTGATCGCTGGTGAGATCACCACTAAGGCCCAAGTTGATTTCCAAGAAATCGTAAGAAGTAAAATCAAAGATATTGGTTACGATCATTCCGACAAAGGTTTTGATTGCAGTACGTGTTCTGTTCTCGTTGCTCTTGATAAGCAATCACCTGATATCGCTCAAGGTGTGAACGAAGGTGAAGGTGATCACAAAGAACAAGGAGCTGGTGACCAAGGTCTAATGTTTGGTTACGCCGTTAAAGAGGCCGATAACTTCATGCCTTATACAATCGACTGGTCACATAAGCTTGCCATGAGATTGACTGAAATCCGTAAGAATGGCACTGCTGGTCTTCTTCGTCCAGATGGCAAGACTCAGGTTTCTGCTGAGTACGTTGATGGGAAAATTAAGCGTCTTAAGAATATCGTTATCTCAACTCAGCATGCTGAAGAAATGACTCAAGAGCAAGTGAGAGAAGCTCTTAGAGAAGAAGTTATCAATAAAGTGATTCCTTCTGAGTATATCGATAATGACACTCAAATTTGGCTTAACCCTACTGGTAAATTTGTGATCGGTGGTCCAATGGGTGACTGTGGCCTAACAGGTCGTAAGATTATCGTTGATACCTATGGTGGTCACGGTGCTCACGGTGGTGGTGCATTCTCTGGTAAGGACCCTTCAAAAGTTGACCGTTCGGCTGCCTATGCTGCTCGTCACGTGGCCAAGCATATCGTTGCTGCTGGTCTTGCAGAGAAAGCACTTGTGCAAGTTGCTTATGCTATTGGTGTTGCTGAGCCCATGTCTTTCCTCGTTGAAACTTACGGCACAGAAACAGTTGATAGAGATAAACTCAATGCAGCTGTTAATGAAGTTTTTGATATGAAGCCTAAGGCCCTTATCGATAGACTCGGCCTTCTCAAGCCTATTTATTCGCCAAGTTCGGCCTACGGTCACTTTGGTCGCGACATCTTCCCTTGGGAGAAGCTTGATAAGCTTGATGAGCTTAAAGGTAAGTTCTAATCAGACTTAAAAATATTTCAATAAAGAGCCCCTCTTTTAGAGGGGCTTTTTTTTGCTGCGTAAATTCCTACATCCGTTAAAATAAACCCATGGCACTCATCATGGACGTAATCTTTTTCATTTCTCGCTATATACCTTTTTGGTCTATTCCCATCATGATGATCCTCGTTCAATTTGGTTATGTTTACTGGGTGAAAGGGGTGCGATGGGTAGCGATGGTTTTCTACTCCGGTGCCGCTTTTTGCAGTCTCTTTCTCATTTTCTATATCTACGCGGGAAGTCCCGATAATTCAGCGCGCATGCTCGATAACTTCATCAGAAACTTTTAGCTAAATCCTTGAAAATATAGCTGACAGAAAAGGAAAGGCTTTCCGGGTGTCGATAAATTGACACTGTTTGAGTGTTTGGCTACGATTTTTTTATCGCCTAGGGATGAAGGGCGATAAAAGAGGAACACTGTGAAAGACTTTGAATTTCTACACGCTACTTTTGATGAAAAGAAGGCCGATACTGGTGATAAGCCACTCCCGATTATTTATCTTGTTGAAGATGATCAAATTCTTGGTCGTGCCGTTCAGCGCTACTTAAAAAAATCTCTCGGTCTTGAAGTTGTTTTCTTTGATAACCCCAATAACTGCATTGAGTACCTCAATAAGGAAAAGCAGGCGAATCCTGAAATGGACCCGTTTTGCTTGGTTTCCGATATCAGTTTCAATGAGGGAGGTACAGATGGTCTTCTTCTTATCGACCTTTTAAAGGAAAGAGGCCTTGAGTTTGTTTCTATTGTTATGACAGGCTTTGCCTCCATTGAAACAGCGATTATGGCCACCAAGAAAGGTGTTTTTCACTATCTTACTAAGCCATTTGAATTGGAGGTCCTTTCAGACCTGGTGGTGAAGGCCCTTAATTTAAAATTAGGCTTTCCTCTTGAGAGATTGAATCAAGCGAGAAAAGCCCAAGAGAATGTCCAAAGCAGTTCTCAGCGTGCTTCTGGACCTTACTCGACAAAGGTGACTCTCGAGTCGCCTCAAGAAGAGGATATGTTCTGTGGCATGATTGGTCGCTCTCCTCAAATGAAGAAGGTTTTTGAACGCATTTCAAAGGTCGCCAATAGTGACTCTACGGTTCTCATTAATGGTCCCTCTGGTACTGGTAAGGAATTAGTGGCCAAGGCCATTCATCGCTTGAGTGCTCGAACGAGCAATGACCTCGTGAGTGTTAACTGTGGCGCGATTCCTGGTGAACTTCTTGAGTCTGAGCTTTTTGGCCACGTTAAGGGAGCTTTTACGGGCGCCATTTCTGATCGTAAAGGCCGCTTTGAAACTGCGAATAAGGGAACCATCTTCTTAGATGAGATTGGCGACATGCCACTTCTTCTTCAGGTTAAGCTATTAAGAGTCCTTCAAAATAGGGAAATTGAGCGCGTTGGTGGAACTGGGACTACCCCCATTGATGTGCGTATCATTACAGCTACTCACAGGGATCTCGAAAAAGCAGTTGCTGAAAATAACTTCAGGGAAGACCTTTTCTATCGTCTTAATGTTATTCCCGTTCAGCTACCTGCCCTTGCTGAAAGAAGGGAGGATATTCCTCTTCTTATTAGCTACTTCTTATCACGCTTTGTTTCGGCCGATGGCAGAAATAGTATCGACTTCGCAGATGATGTTCTGGAAGTTCTTCTGACTTACGATTGGCCCGGTAACGTTCGTGAACTAGAAAACCTTATTGAAAGACTGGTTATTCTACGAGGTGGGAATACTGTGAAGATCTCAGATCTTCCTGCAAAGTTCCTCCATCACCGTCCAGATAAGAAACAAGTCTATCAAAATCTTATTAATCTTCCTGATGAAGGTCTTAATCTTAAAAAGACATTATCAGAAATTGAGGACTCTCTTATTCTTCAGGCCCTCGAGCAAACAAGTGGGAATAAGAATCAGGCTTCCAAACTTTTGAGTATGAACCGTACGACTCTTATTGAAAAAATGAAGAAGAAGGGTCTTATGGAAAATCAATTTCAGTAGAACAGGTGACGGGCGGCCGGCGCCCCGGTGACGGGTGGCTGGTTGCAGGTTAGTATGTGCCACCTAATTCACCTGTAGCCTGATTCCTGTACCCCGATACCCGTATAATTTCCTCAGTGTCCTTTTGGCTCCGACTAAAGTTGTCTCCTTTATAAATCCCTAGAATTCCTTGTATTACCTCCATTAAGCGATTCGTGCCAAATCTTCGACAGGGAATTTTATTCCTGTGAGCAAATATTTCCTTTTTTTTTACGCAGGAAGAGGTAGAATGATCATGATGGAAGACTTAGGAAGAGTCTTGCCACAAGCAACAGTAAAGGGTTTTGATCGAAAGAGTCTTCTTGAAATCAAACCATGAAACAGGAAGTTTCACTCAAATGAGAAAACGTTTAATCAAAGTTTTGACGCTTTCACAACTCATTCTTGAGATTGGGGCGATCATTTTTTCCTGTTCGGAAGCTTTTGCTGGTGTTGTTCAGCAAGAGCAAGCAAAAACCCACCTTCGTTGGAATATTTTTACGGCAAAAGAAAATGTCATCGTTGAAAAAAGAGGTCAGCGCATTCTTTTAAAGACACTTAACACCCAATTCTTTGACGAAGCCAAAAAGGAAATCTCTTCTTTGGCAAAGAATCGTCGTTATATAAAGGACGTTCGCTTCCAAGAACCAACTAAGAGTAACAATGTCTCTACAATCGAAGTTCAACTCGCTGATGATAATGTAGAAGTTTTTAACTTCTATAGAGATAGAGACCAAAAACATGTTTTTGACTTTTGGAAGGAAGGTACTGATGAGCAGGCCTTTAAAGAGATTGAAAAGCAGGCCAAGAAAAAAGCCGCTAAGGCAAAAGTGGCCAAAGTCACAAAAGAAAAGAAGTTCCTACCTCCCGTTTTAAAGAGAGATAATACACCAGCTAAGAAGGCCAAAACAGCCCCTAAGAAGGTTGTTAAAAAGAGAGAGAGCAAAATTAAAGGCTATAGGGACTTTCGCTATGGTGCCTCTTTCATTTGGGATTATCCAGCATTTAGTCCTGATTTAAAGATTAGCTTTGATATTCGCACGAAGACACCAGAGCACTTCTATCCTATCCAAAATAGACCTTATTCTAAGTCTGAAAAAGAAGCTCACCTCCAATTGGCGGTGAATCTTTATCGCAAGAAGAAGTATGGATTAATGTATAAGTCTATTAAGCTCTTTCAGGAAAAATACGGCCCTGAAACCGATGTAGACTTTCTTGAGTACCTCAAGGCCAATGCCATCCTTCGAGACAATATTGCAGGTGGTAATCTTGAGCCTCTTAAAATGGCGATCAATATGTTGGATTCGATTGCCAAAAGAACGAAAAATTATGACATGCAAAAGGCGATTTATAAGTATCTTTTCGCCTATCACAAGAAGAATAAGGAATACATCCAGGGTCTCTCTCTTGCCAAGCGTTTCTACGTCACCAGTAAAGAGAATTTTGATTATGAAGAGAGTCAGTACGCTGCTGATGCTATCGTCTATAACCTTGCCCAGTTGAATCAGGTTGAAAGAGTTTCTGAAGTCATTAGAGAAAAAACCATTCGCAAGATTCTTTCAAAGAGTAAGCTTCTCGCTTATGAAATTTACGTCAATCATAAGCTTGGTAAGCTTGATAAAGTTATTGAGCTCTATGAGACGAATAAAGCTGGTTTAGCAAAACCCGTAGAAGCTTCAATTCTCTACAATGTGGCAGAAGCTTACTTCAGAGGGGCTAAGTACAACAAGGCCATCAGACTCTACGATGAGTTCATTAGCCAGCACAGCTACCACACCAACTCTTCCCATGCTCGTTTAAGATTGGCCCTTATCTTTGAAGTTATGGAAAAGGATATCAATCAAACGATTGTACTTTATAAGAATGCAATTAACAGATCGCAAGATCCTCTCATTAGTGCAGAGGCCCGCATCCGTTATGCTGCTTTAAGGTCAGTAAGAAAGATAGATCCAAAAGTTGAGGACCTGGAAAATCGTGCCTTTATGGATATTGACGAGAATGTGAACCTAACCAATAAGCATAAGAACCTCTTGTGGTTGGTACGTCTCAGAAGTTTTATTGTTGATGGTAACTACCAAAAGGCCCTGGCTTACCTTTCTGCTCTTCCTCTTACTGGACTTAAGCCTGTTGATCGTCGCGTTTTCCAAGCTGATGGGGCGGAAGTCGTCTATGGCATCATTCAAGGCCTCTATGAAGATAGTGAATACTCTAAGGTTGTGAAGGAATGGAATCGCTTCAAGGAGAATTATGTTCGTAAGGTCGCCAATGATCCCTACATGAACTTCATTGTAGGGAAGAGTTACTTAAACCTTGGTCTCTATGAAGGCTTTGAAGAACTCTACAAAGACTTTAAGAAGCTCGCTGATAGTCCTGTAAGATCCTTTCCACTGTGGGTTAAGAGGCGTCGTAACGATGATACTAGCGAGATGCTTGTAGAACTGAATGTGATTAAAAATATAAAGCTTAAGAACTGGGAGCTTGCCAATCGCGCCCTTCAAGAAATACTTAATATGAACAATAAGAATAACCAAATTCCCTATTACCAGGGGCTTATTGCTTACGCCCAAAAAGACTACGAAAGAGCGGCTAAAAGCTTACTTACGCAAAAAGCAAGATGTCGTTTGGGACGCAACTAATTTACGCTCAGATTATCGTAAAATCTTATGT
>JAUIBX010000322.1 GCA_030427595.1 Bacteriovoracia bacterium
TATCACTGTACACAGGCCTACCTGTGATTCTTGCAGCAACTCTCGAGCGTACTTAAGGTGAGTGGGGTTAATACAAACGGTGGCGAAGTCATGAAGGAGCGCTTCTTCACAAAGCTTGGCAATTTGGTCACGACTCGCTTGGGGTTTGAGAAGGGTATGATCGATATATTTGTTTAATGTATTCATGGGGTTTATTATGGCAGGTGCGTGGGTCTTTGTGCATTTTGCACAGAGTCGCTAGGAGCTACTTTGAAGTATCGTTGGATTACCAATCCCGTCTTTATTTTTATCTTTAGCCTTATTGCTCTAGGCACCAGTCTGTGGCTCTACATTCACAGTTATTTACAAGTGAATGAGGCCTTCAATGAATTTGTTCGCAAAAGGAATCTCGACCCAAGCCCCCTTTTAGAAACTGAAACTTGGGTGATGATTCTCATCGTTTCCATCCTCGTGGCGCTCATCCTCATTGGAGTTGTTATTATATTTGTCTACTACCAAAAGATGATCCAACTTTATCGTATGCAACAAAACTTTATTAACGGCTTTACTCATGAACTCAAGACTCCCATTGCAAGCCTGCGCCTTTTTCTTGATACCTTTAGTAAACACAAACTAGATGAGGCATCTCAAAAGAAGTATCTCGGCTATATGATCAGGGATACGGAAAGGCTCTCTGATAATGTTAACCAAATCCTCAACCTCGCCCGCATTGAAGATAAGAAGTATGAAGCTGTTTGGCAGGAAGGTCCTCTTGATCGCTTTATTGAAGAGTGGTTAGAAAAGACGTCTTACTGGAGTGAAGATGCCGATATTTCTCTAGTTAAAGATGAAAACGGAGAAAGTGAAGCCAATAAAGAAGAGTATGAGACATGGGTAAAGTATGACGTTAATCTTATTCCCCTAGTCTTTATGAACTTGGTTAATAATGCCCTTATTTATAACGATAGTGAAAGACCACGAATTGACATCTCTATCCGCAGAAGGGGAAAGTTTGTGGTGGTGTCCTTTAAAGACAATGGCATCGGTATTTCTAAGGCCGAAGAGAAGAAAGTCTTTCGTAAATTTTACCAAGTACGAAAGGCCGGAAAAGGCTCTGGCATTGGGCTTTATCTGGTGCAAACAGTGATGCGCTTTCATAAGGGCTCTGTAAAAGTCTATAGTGAAGGGGAGGGGCAAGGAAGTACTTTTATCCTTAGTTTACCTCACTATATTCCAGAGGGAATGAGTCATGACTGAAAAATCTAAAACCCGCATTCTTGTTGTTGAAGACGAGAGGCATATTGCTGAAGGTCTAAAGCTCAACCTTGAATTGGCCGGTCATGAGGTGAGATTGGCGGCCAATGGCCGTCTCGGCCTAGAACAATGGCAGGAGTTTAAGCCCGATTTAATTATTCTCGATATCATGATGCCAGAGGTTGACGGTCATGGAGTTTTGCAAAAAATTCGTAGCACAGACCTTAGACTTCCCATCCTTATTTTGTCGGCCAAGAATGCTAGCGTCGATAAAGTTAAGGCCTTCAAAGGGGGAGTCGACGATTACCTTGGAAAGCCCTTTAGCTTAGAAGAGTTAATGTTGCGAGTGGATCGCCTTCTTTTGCGCTCCACTTGGAATGATAAGCAAGACGTAGGAGAGGATGCTGGTCCTATTAGCTCCTATGAATTTGGCCCCAATACAGTTGAACTTGATTTAATGAAGGCCAAGACTTTAAGCGGCGATGTTGATCTCACCGAACATGAAGTTAAGCTTCTAGAGCTTTTCTTTCGTTACCCCGATCGGCCACTTAAAAGGGAAGATATCTTGGAGGCCGTGTGGGGCTATGGTGAACAAGTCCATACCCGAACTCTCGATAATTTTATGGTGCGCTTTAGAAAATATTTTGAGGAGAATCCCAAAAAACCTCGCTATTTTTGTTCTGTACGTGGAGTAGGCTACCTCTTTAGTCCAGAAGGTAAGGGACGCTAAGTTCCTGAATTTCAAGTCAACTAATTCATAGTTGAAGAAAAATTGATGTCATTTTTTGGAGGGACCAGCCGATAGGGACTCTATGGAAGTAGTCTTTATTGATAGCAATGATAAGCGGCGTAGTCTCTACCGCATTTACTTGGAAAATATCCTTGAAGACTGCCAAGTGCATGAATTCTTCTCCATTAAATTAGCTGAAGAGTTTCTCGCCAAGAGAAAGGGCGAGGGCAGGCTTTTCTCCTTTGTTTTGGCCAATAATGAAACGAAGGATGGAGTCTTTGGCGACTTCTATCAAAAATTTCATGTTCACTTTAAAACCGCTCCCTTTGTGGTCTTTAGTGAGGACCCTATGGATATGATTGAGGGTCTTGAAGGCTTTCAAAGTCATCATCCTCAAAATGGTCACATTCAAATCCCTATTTCTCCAGCGGACTTTCGTGAGCGCATTTTAGAGCTCGTTTATCCCGATCGCATGAACCTCACACCGATACCGGCCTTTCAAAAAGTGCGCCTCTTTAATTTCTTTCGTTTTAATAAGCCTCAATGTCATGTGTATATCAAACTGAGTCGCATGAAATATGTTAAGGTTTTTAATCAAGGGATGAAGTATTCTCGAGCGGATCTTGAACGCCTTAAGGAAAAAGAGGTTGAATACCTCTATATTAGAAATGAAGACTTCCAAAAATTTCAGGTGAACTTCTTTCGCAATCACTTCTTAGAATTTGATGCAGAAGAGGCCTCTCCAGAAGAATTAAAAGAAAAGCTTGAATTCACCCATGCTATGCTTCACGAGCTGGTCCTCAATTTGGGCTTCAGTGAAGATGCTATTAAGCTT
>JAUIBX010000080.1 GCA_030427595.1 Bacteriovoracia bacterium
TACGGCCACCAGTGTTTGTCCTTCAACAGTTGTGTGAATAAAGAATTCTGTCCCACGCACGGCGATGGAGGCCGTCTTCGTTCTCACCTTTAGCTTATTCTTGTCCTTATCTTTATTAATGTAATCCACAAGAATATTTCCAAGCTTTATAAAAAAAGATGTTTTCTCTTCATGATTGTCGTCCGGATCGGCCACCTTGCCTTCTAGTTTTAGCTCTGTTCCTGGACTAATTTTCATGCGGGACTGATAGCCTTGACCAAAGCCTACAATCACCATACTTGAGGGGCCTGTCTTAATGAGATCCTTACCAATAAGAAAATCACCCTTAAATATCTTTCGAGACTCTCCAGAGCGAGTCATGGAAACATCGCCTTTACGATATACGACTTTATAGAGATCAGGCATGGCCTGAGTAGTGAAAATGAAGCCAAAAAGAAAGCTATTAATGAGAAGGAGCCTAGTACCCGTAATTGTTGTCATAACTGTCCTCAAAAACCTGAAATTGTCCTAACATCTTAATTATAGGTTAAGAAAGGGTTGTCCCCAACAACAATGCAAGCTTTGCCCTTGTTTGAGACAAAGAAAACAATAATAGTTTTAGGTAGTTAGGAGCTCACCAAATAGAATTTTTGAGGCCAATTCGGACAGAAATACGCCAAAATCGCCGCCATAAATATGGGTCAAATAATAGCTTTTATAAGAAGGCAGTATTAAACTAAGCGAATTTAACCACACAGTAGTTCTTCTTGCCTTTTCTAATCACCAAAGCACTTTCACTGGCAAGGTCAGAGGTTTGCACAGTTTTATCAACAGAGTCGATGGTCAGGTTATTAAGATAAACACCTTTTTGAGTCACTGAGCGCCTTGCCTCTCCCTTTGATTTAAAGAGAGGGGTTTCAGCAAGAAGATCGAGTACCCCCAAACCTTTTTCAAGATCAGATCGATTCAAATCGACGCTTGGGACATCGGCAAAGATAGATTCCACTTCTTTATCTGTTACCTTCTCAATGGTCCCCCCAAAGAAAAAGCTTGTCGCTCTCTTGGCACTTTCTAAACCTTCCTCACCATGAACCATTTCCGTCACAATTTCTGCCAACTTCTTTTGAGCGGACCTCTTATGGGGCTCTTCGGCCGTGATCTTTTCAAGTTCTTCAATCTCTGAAACACTTAAAAAGGTGTAGTATTTTAAGTATTGAATCACACTTTGATCGTCACTATTAAGAAGGTACTGATACATTTGGTATGGGGAAGTCATCTCACCATCAAGGTAAATGGTTTTTCCACCTTCTGATTTACCAAATTTCTTACCCTGAGCATCTGTCACTAAGGGAGTCACAACCCCGTAGACTTGACCTTGGTGCATTTTGCGCGCGAGATCAATCCCTGCCGTGATATTGCCCCACTGATCGCCGCCTCCCATTTGTAGAGAAACACCATGTTCTTTATAGAGGTGAGCAAAGTCGTAGGCCTGAATCATTTGATAACTAAATTCAGTGTAACTAATACCGGCCTCACTATTGAGTCGGCTTTTCACACTATCTTTGGCAAGCATTTCAGATAGACGAAAACGTTTACCCACAAGTCTTAGGAAATCGAGATAAGAAAACTTTCCGATCCAATCGTAGTTATTCACTACGACGGCAGCATTTTCACCTTCAAAGGAGAGAAAGCGCGCCAACTGTTCCTTAACGGCTGCCACATTGTCATCAAGAGTCGTGCTATCAAGAAGATTTCTTTCCGCACTCTTACCAGAGGGATCACCAATCATGCCCGTCGCCCCACCGACAAGAATAAAGGGAGTATGTCCACGCTCTTGCATGCGCTTCATCATGACCACGCCTAAGAAATTTCCAATTTGAATCGAGCGGGCCGTGGGATCAAAACCGATATAGAACTTTAGGCCACCCTGATCGATTTTTTCATAGACTTCTTCATGAGAAGTATTTTCGATAAGTCCGCGCCATTTGAGTTCTTCAGAAAATTTCATGGGTATCCCTAGGATTTATTTCTTAAAATAAAGTTACTGACTTAATTCCAACGATAGCTTTCAATCGTCAACACCGAACCTGGAATTTGAATTTTTGCGACCCCCAAAACAGGAAAAGGACCTACCCACAGCACGTCTCCTAAGTTTTGCAGATTATCCGAATAAAGAAGCGGCAGCTGATCCAAATTGCTGCTTTCAAGCTTACAGGTTAGGGTGCGACCAACAGGCAAATCGAGATACTCGTAAACACCACCGATATTGGGACACATCGCCACAATCAGACCTGCACTTTCAGGAGTGAGAAGGTCTTCAGAGGCAATCAAGCTATCTTCTTGAGAAATAAGAGATCCACTAAGATAGGTGTTTTGCCTTTGGAGCATGGAGGCGCCATCAAAAGAGATGTAACTCGCGTTAATCGCCAAAGTTCCCCCCTGAAAAGGACCAGAGAGAAGAATTTGATCGCCCACACGGTTTGCACTTGCGGCCGAGGCTCCACTGATAACCACCATAAAAAGAGTTAAAAGCCATTTCATATCCTTCTTCATCATCATAGATCATCCTTTCCTTGAGATATGGCGCGCGCCATTAAATTGAAGCAAATATAAGATTTTTCAGAGTTTATTTTTAATTTTTGATTACCAATTGGCAATTCTTAAGAGGCTCTAGGGCCATGAGGCCAGACATATAACGCACAACAGATAAACTTTGTCTTTTCTCTCCCCGTTTCTAAGATATTTTCACCACTAAGAGGCCTCGTCCCTGTTAATCTAGGGACATGGCAAATCGTTCCCACCAAAGACATAAAAATAAGCAAAAAGAGAAGCAAAATATCGTCATTATTGGCGCCGGCTATGCAGGTTTGGCCTTTGGGGCCTTAATGGCCAAGTGTGGGCATGAGATCACTCTCTATGAGGCCCATACCTACCTTGGTGGATGTGCTAGTTTCTTTAAAAGAAAGAACTTCACCTTTGATGCTGGGGCCACCACACTCTCGGGATTTGGAGCAAACCGACCCCTTGCCATTCTCAATGAGCACCTCGGCATCACTTGTCCGATTGAGAAGCTGGATAGGCCTATGGTCCTTCACCTTAAAGATGGCAGGAAAATTTTAAGAAGTGCTGACCTGAAAGAATGGATCCAAACCCTAGAAGAAGAATTTCCAGGTCATGACCATCAAAGCTTTTGGCATAGTCTAAAAAAAAGAGAGGAAGACCTGTGGACGATTTTGGCCCAGGGTCAATACTTTCCTCCCCGCTCCCTTAGTGATTTCTTTAAACTATTAACTCCTGAGCTTCTCAAGAGAACTCCCCTTGGTCTCTGGGCCTTCACACCCTTTATGCAAACAATTCCAGCTAGCATGAAAAGAGATGATAAGCTTATGGAGCTTATCAATGAACAACTTATTATCTCAACTCAATCCCATGCTCACCAGGTTCCTGCCCTTATTGCGGCCATGGGTCTTATTTATCCTGATGATATGTACTACCACCCTGGGGGAATGAGTGCTTACGCTTACCAGCTTGGTGAAGTCATTAAGGAAAATGGTGGTGAGGTTTTCACCCGTCATAAAGTAACATCAGTAGAACCTAAACAACATGGACTTGTCGTCTATGGCATGGCCCCTGCTAAGAAGACTTTTGAAAAGAAAGCCGATATTGTCGTCTCAAACTTAACAGTTTGGGATAACCCTAAGCTTTTTAGAGAAAGCGAGCGCAAGCGCTTTAAGATTCAAAAAGAGCGCGGGGCATGGGGGGCAGTAACGGCCTACTTTGCCTGTAAAACACAAAATCCTATTGACCCCCTCTATCATCAAATCCACTTCCACCATTCTAAGTTTGGTGATGGCTCATTCTTTTTTTCCTTTTCCGATCCTAAAGATGAAAGTCGTGCCCCTCAAGGATGGCAAACTGTCACAGTTTCCACTCACACGAGGGCCGATCAATGGCCTGATCCCAATAAGGACAAAGACGCCTACCTAAGTCTTAAAAGAGAATATCATGAATGGATCGAAGAGGTCTTTGATGAACATTTTTCTGAGAATGAAATCACCGAGAAAACTAAAGTGGAAGTAGGAAGTCCTCATACCTTTGAGTGCTTTACAGGCCGCCACAAAGGCTTAGTTGGCGGACTCCCCCATAATCTCAAAAATAATATCTTAACCTTTCCTTCTCAAGAAACCCCTATTGAGAACTTCTATCAAATCGGTGACACCACCTTTCCTGGCCAAGGAGTTGTTGGTGTGGTGACCGGCGCCCTCATGCTTGCCGGAAAACTTTCCCACACCAACTTTCTGAAAAGAAACTAAGATTTTTCCCTTAGGATTCAACGATTGCCGTAACTCCCATACCACCTGCAGTACAGATACTAATAAGAGCGCGACCACCTTTATTTTCATGAAGGATTTTTGCCGTCGCCGCTAAGATACGCGCCCCTGTGGCTGCAAAAGGATGGCCGACAGCAAGGGAGCCCCCTTTGACATTAAGTTTACTGCGATCAATAGGTCCAAGGGGTTGATCAAGACCAAGCTTTTCTTTACAGAAGCTTTCATCTTCCCACGCCTTGAGGGTACATAGCACTTGAGCTGCAAAGGCCTCATGAATTTCATAGAAATCAAAATCCTGAAGATTCAATCCTGCTCTCTTAAGCATTTTAGGAACAGCATAAGCAGGCGCCATTAGAAGGCCCTCATCCTCTACATAATTGACAGCGGCACTTTGGCCGAAAGAAAGATAGGCCATCACTTCAAGGTCATGCTCCTTGGCGTATTCTTCTGAACATAGAAAGACCGCCGCCGATCCATCCGTAAGAGGAGTACTATTTCCTGCCGTTAAGGTTCCACTTTCACTCTTATCAAAGGCAGGACGCAACTTTGAAAGCTTCTCAAGGGCAATATCAGGTCTGAGGATATTATCTTTTTCTAATCCACCATAAGATGAAATTAAATCATTGTAGAAACCCTTCTCATAGGCCTCGGCCGCTTTTTGATGACTTTCAAAGGCCAGCTGGTCTTGCTCTTCTCTTGTGATCTTCCAGCGCTTCGCCATGAGTTCACAAGACTCTCCCATAGAAAGACCAGTGCGTGGCTCTTTAATGGCAGGAAATTTAGGGAGCAGATCACTAGGGCTTAAACCCTTTAAGGCCTTTAATCGGCCACCGAGATCACGAGCATAATTCATCTGGGCCAGACGATCAGAAAAAGACTTTTTAAATTCGACGGGGATATCTGAATTGGTGTCTGTGCCGGCGGCTATCCCACTTTCAAGGGCACCACTGGCAATCTTGGCTCCAATTATCAAGGCCGCTTCTAGAGAGGTCCCACAGGCCTTTTGAATATCAGTGGCCACGGTATCGTAACCAAGCCCACTATCGATAGTCGCTTCTCGCGCCAAAGAAAAATCGCTAGCATGTTTACTTACGGCACCTAAAATAACTTCACCAATAGGCTTATCCGCAAGTCCGTAGGCGACTTTCAGGGCCTCTAACGAAGCTGTCATAAGTTCTTTATTGCCCTTTTTCATATATGGCCCACCAGAGCGGGCAAAGGGAATACGGCGTCCACCAACAATACAAACTTTTCTCATAAATTCTCCTTGTGACCTTTTTCTTAAAACTCAGAAAAGAGATTAACGAACGGCCACTTTTTCTAAAGCTATAAAAGGTATGTCATAACGAAATTCATCAAACCAGGCATCACTAATACAGGCATGACCGCCACGGCCCCAACCTTCGCCCCAACTATTGGCGATAAGGGTACAGTAACGCCCTTGAGTTTTATGCAGTTCTTTTGGAAGTTCCATAAGGCCAACCAAGAGAATGGCATGACCTTGAGCGTGCTCTCTTTGCCCCACTCTTTGACCTTTTTCTTTAAAGACATAGCCGGTATTTAAAAAGAAATCATCACTCAAACGAAAACCACCAATAATGGGTTGACCTAGGCGTAGCCTGCGGTGAATTTCCTTTCTGTCTTTAATCATTGAGAAGCTTTCAACCTTGGCCACCCCTTGAAGACAGCTTCTCTTTAAAGGAATTTGAGTTTCATTACCTCTTTTCTTCTTGTCATTATAGGGGCAACTTTTTTCAAGGGGGATATCAAAGCCAGAGTTTCGTTGAGAGTTCACAAATGCCTTTCTTGGCCATGAGCCGGGGCTCTGGCACGGGCTTTGTTGACACTTAGGTTTACTGGCATAGTAGAAGTACTGTTCAGAGAGGTCACGCTCCCTTCCCATCGCCTTGGCCAAAATCTCTACGGCCCTGACGGCAGCAAAGGCAGCACAAGTGGGTCTTCTGCCCTGTGAGCGCACGGGGATACGAAAGGCCTCTTCAATAAAGGAAAGTTCTAAAGCCTCCCCTTCAGTAGTCGCCACTTGAGAGACAGGAGTCATTCTCTTATTTGATTTTTCTCTCGAGGAAGCTTGAGAGTAGCTCACTTTACCGACACTCGCGGCACCAAAGGGAATCTCCGTGAGGTCTTTCTTAAGATCTGGTAAAACTTTTTTAAATTGCTTACGCGCCTCTTGCCATCTTTTTAAGGTGGCCAAGCGATCGGCCTGCCACTTATTAGTTTGCCTTTGTTTTTGTCTTTCCCAGTTATCCACGGCCGCTTTCTTTTGTGAAAGCCAATCTGAGCCGGAGACTCGTTGACCACCTTGAGAACCTTCGCGCGACTTTACATAAGGTTTATTCACTTTTGGCTTTTTAAGACGATTATTTCTTAGATACTCCTCACGCTTTTTCTTTAGAAGGTCGCGATTCTTGGCCAGTTGCTCTTCGATTTTGAGCTGTCCGGGACTTTTCTTTTCACCAGGTTTAACGAGCTTTTTGATAAGAGGCCTATTATTTGGGTTGAGGGGCCCACTATCATCCGGCTCCTGTAGACCTCTTTTCTTTACCCTATTCTTGACCCTTTCCTTTATGACCACTTTTTTTTCAGGCTTTGTCTCAACGGTCTTCTTTTTGTCATCGGCTTTACTATCATCAACTTTTTTCTTGGGAGGCCTTGGCATGGGGTTTTGGTTGGGGAAAACCACTCCATAACTCTTTTCCACAGACTTCTGAATCTCTGAAATGACGAGGGGCATGTCTCCTCCACTGGCAAAGACTTTTAAACAAAGAATGAAAGAGAGTGCCAAAGGCCAAAAATGTCTGGGTGCCACTGAGTAAAGTCCTTGTCAGAGTTTGCAGGAATTATGATATTACGGAGGTGGATAGAGAACAATACCAGAAAAACAAACGCCAACAGGAACTTCAATTTGAAAATGAAGTTCGCCGCCAATGGTGTATGACTTGTCGCCGTAAAAAAGAGACTTGTCTATGTCATCGCCTCAAACCCTTTACCAGCAACACCGTGATCTCTCTTTTGATGCACCCAAAGGAAGCTAAGAAGCAACGCCTTGGAACCGGACACCTCAGCCACGCCATTTTAGAAAATAGTCGCCTCTTTAGTGAAGTCAACCTTGATCAAGATCGTGAGTTTCAAAAATTCTTAAGAGGGCCCGACTTTTTTCATATGCTTCTCTACCCCGCCGAAGATGCCTGGCCGATCGATAGCTCACTAGCGCCTCAAGAGAAAGGCCATATCCCAACACCCCCAATCCCTCGTGGAAAAACTCTTGTGTTGCACGTACTAGATGCGACCTGGCCTTGTGCTAAGAAGATGATGCGTGTCTCTCAATGCTTAAAAGAGCTGCCCAAAGTCAGCTTTCAGCAAAGTTACCGCAGCCGTTTTCTTATAAAACACCAACCCCATGAGGCCTGCCTATCCACCATCGAAACACTCTACTACTGCTTGGAGGCCCTTAAGAAGTATGGCCTAGAGCCTGAACTTGAAGAAAAACATCAAAACCTCCTAGACACTCTCGATGCCTTGGTGAAATTCCAAGTAAAATGTGAAAATGATCCGAATATTCCTAGTACCCGTGGCCGAAAACCAAAGAGCAAAAAGCATCTTAAAGAAGCGAGAATTAGGCCAAAGAAAAACAGACTCTTTTATTGGGATATAGATCGTTCACCTGTTGGCCGCGGTCCTTCGACTGAAAAAAATAAGGAAAGCTTATGAGTACAATTCAATTTCAACGCAGCATTCTTATCCTGGCATGGACGCTCCTCGCCCCTTTCAGTATCATTAACGCTATGTCTGAGGCGCCACAAAATAATAAAGAAAATATCAAAGATAAGAACAGCGAAAACACCAGAAAAGAGCGCATTGTTAAGGCCTTTAATGATCTCCGGGTAGACAACCTCCATATTCTCGATAACTTCTATCACCCCAAGCTAAAGTTTCACGACCCGATTGGGGAGATCGATGGTCTTGAGGCCATGAAGGCCTACTATGCCCAGATGTATGAAACTGTTACGGACATTCGCTTTGATTTTGAAACCCTCACACAGGAGGGAGACAATATTATTGGTACCTGGACTATGCACCTCAAGGCAAAAGGTCTCAACGGTGGTGAGCAAGTCAGTGTCAAAGGTGTAAGCCATCTACGCTTTGACCCTGACAGCAACCTTGTTATTTATCACCGTGACTACTTTGATATGGGCGCCTTCATCTACGAATATATTCCCGTTTTAGGCACCTTTGTTCGCATGGTGAAAAAGAAGTTGAGTCACGACTAAAAGGATTTTCTATGGATAAATTTGATGTTGATCTCTTTGTGATTGGTGGAGGCTCAGGTGGTGTCCGTTGTGCTCGTTGGGCCGCTTCCCTTGGCGCGAAAGTCGCTATTTGTGAGGAAAACCGTTATGGTGGCACCTGTGTTTTAAGAGGGTGTGTCCCCAAGAAAATGATGGTCTATGGCTCTCACTTTGCGGATGACATCCTCACGGCCAAAGACTATGGCTGGGATATAGATATTAAAGGCTTTGATTGGAGCTTCTTTAGAAAACAAAGAGAAAAAGAACTTAGTCGCCTCAGTGGTCTCTATCACAATATGCTCGCTAAAAATGGCGTCATGGTGCTTGAAGGACGCGGTAAAGTCGTGGGTCCCAATAGTGTGGAATGCGGTGGTCAAACTTACAAAGCAAAGAATATTGTCGTTGCTGTAGGCGGCAGACCTTGGGCCCCTAATATTGAAGGCCTTGAATATACAATCGACTCCAATAAGTTCTTTGAGCTTGATCAGCGCCCCGATAAGGTCGTCATCAATGGAGCAGGTTTTGTGGGAGTAGAGTTTGCTTGCCTTCTCAACCACTTTGGCTGTGAAGTTCACCTTGTCTTTAGAAAGGAAACTATTCTTCGTGGCTTTGATCAAGAGTGTGCGGCCTTCTTACAAAAGCAAATGGCCGATGCTGGCATTTACATCCACAATCAAAAGCAAATTAATCTTATTCAAGACCTTGGAGACAAGAAGCAAGTCTCTCTTGATACTGGCGAAAATATAAAAGTTGATCACGTTATCATGGCGACAGGCCGTGCCCCCTACACTGAAGGGCTAGGTCTAGAAAGTACCCAAGTGAAACTCGACGATGACGGAGCTGTCGTCGTTAATGAATTTTCCCAAACCTCGTGTGAGTCCATATATGCTGTGGGCGATGTCACCAATCGCATGAACCTCACTCCAGTGGCCCTCCAAGAAGGCATGCTATTAGCAGAAAATCTTTTTAATAAGAAGAATTGGACGATGACTTACGACAATGTGCCTCAGGCCGTCTTTGGTCAGCCCCCTCTTAGCTGCGTTGGCCTTACCGAAGAGGAGGTCAAAGATCAGGGTCTGTCCTACTATGTCTACACCTCTTCTTTTCGACCTCTTAAATACACTCTAGGTGAACGCCAAATAAGAACGTTTATGAAAATGATCGTAGAAAGGGCCAGCTCTAAAGTTATTGGCCTGCATATGGTTGGCGATGATGCTCCTGAAATTATTCAAGGATTTGCCGTGGCCGTAAAAGCAGGGTTAACCAAAGAAGCCTTCGATCAAACGATTGGTATTCACCCATCAAGCGCTGAAGAATTCGTCACCATGCGCACGCCACGCAAATGAGGTACGTGGTACTTTAAATGAGGTACGTGGTACTTTTGCAGAACGCGCGTCATACAATGACGCATGTTCTGCAAAAGTACCACGTACCTACAAACTGGCTTTGATAGATAAGTAGGGACCGACTACGGCCTTCCAAGTGTCGAGCTTATAGGCCATGCCCCTAAGAATATTGCAATTGAGCATAAAAGGATTATAGAGATGCTGCTCACCGGCCTTCTTTCCCTTTGAAAAATCCACAAAGGAATAGCTAAAGGTCGTAAAGTAATTATTATTTTCCTGCTTTTGAAAGCTTACAGGAGTAAAACTTTCACCGGCCTTAACTGTCGTGTCTTCATCCCTTTTTAATTGAATTCTCAAACTACACCAAGGCAACTTCTTTTCCATATCCGAACTTTCTTTATAGATTTTCCCAGATTGGAAATAGAGAGTGCGCATCCGCTGACTCTCCTCTGGTTGGTAATAAGGAAAGATGAGATTCTGATTCACTGTAAAGAGGACATTCTCCTGAAATTGATCAATATCTTTATCTTTGGTTAGGGAAATCGCTTTTTGGGCGTCAGTTTGGCCACCACTTTGGCACCTAAAATTAATTTGTGGGCCATATTGAAAGCGCAGGGTCTTTTGTTTTTCACCAAATTGCATGGTGATAGGTTTTTTAAAATCCCCACCCATAAACTTGACGTTCATATGAGGACTCTTCTTCCAGATAATGAGCTTATAAGGACCAAGGGCGATATTCTTGCCCACTTCCTTATCTACATTATAACTAAAGCTCTTGGTGTGCTCTTTAATCTGAGATGCTGTTAAACTCTTAGCATCGGCCATCTTATTAAAGGTGCAATTTAAAATATTAGCAGCGCTTGAAAAGCCACTAATGAAAAACAGTAATAAAGAGATAAGTATAATTCGAAGAGTCATTAAAATATCATAGAATCATAGCTAATCCCTTACAAGCCTATTCTTTTTTCCTCAAACTAAATAAAAACTATCATTGGCGTCTTGTTCTTTGATCTATTACCATTTTGTTTAAAGCTTAATGATTACTAAGTGCAAAGGAAGACAAGCATGAATGGTGCACTTCTCGGGTTGGTGGCCCTCGGACTTTTTACCTTGGCCTACCGATTCTATGGTCAATACCTCTCTCAAAAAATATTTTCTCTAGAAGAGAATGACCGCCACAATATTCCCACACCTGCTAATGCCTATAAAGACGGAATTGATTATGTGCCCACTCATAAATCCATTCTGATCGGCCACCACTTTTCTTCCATTGCTGGAGCTGCTCCTATTGTTGGGCCGGCAGTGGCCGCCATTTGGGGTTGGCTACCGGCACTCCTTTGGATTGTCATTGGAGTTATTTTTATGGGCGCTTGCCATGACTTTGGCGCCCTGGTTATTTCCATGCACCACCGTGGAAACTCCATGGCCTATGTCGCAGGCCAAGTGATGGGCCCACGAGTTCGCAACCTCTTTCTCATTGTGATTTTCTTTCTTATCTGGATGGTGATTGCGGTTTTTGCCCTAGTGATTGCCAACCTCTTTGTCTCCTTTCCCAGTGCTGTCCTACCAGTAAATTTTGAAATCATTGTCGCCGTCCTTATGGGGCTTCTTATTAACAAGGGCGGAAAGAGTTTAAAGATTCCCTCAATCTTGGCCCAGATCACTCTCTACATCATGATCTATCTGGGCACAAAATACCCCATCTCTCTTACACCATGGCTTGGTGATAACGCTCTTATGGGTTGGATGCTTTTCTTATTGGTTTATAGTTTTGTGGCCAGTGTTTTACCTGTTCATATCCTTTTACAACCACGGGATTACATCAATGGTCATCAGTTGGTAGTCGGACTTTTTCTGATGGTGACAGGTCTATTCATTGTCAGACCTGAGGTTGTTGCCCCGGCAATCAACCTCACACCAAAAGGCGCTCCCCCTCTTTTTCCCTTTCTCTTTATCACCATTGCCTGTGGGGCCATTAGTGGCTTCCATGGACTAGTGAGTGGAGGCACCACTTCAAAACAGGTCCCTAACTGGCAAGATGCCAAGCCCGTCGCCTATGGCTCGATGCTGGGGGAAGGTCTCTTAGCAGTCTTGGCGACCTTGGCCGTGACGGCCGGATTCACCAATTCAAGTGATTGGCATAATCATTACGCGAGCTGGGATGCGGCCAATGGTCTAGCGGCAAAGATCAATGCCTTTGTTATGGGCTCAGGCCGCTTTATTTCTGGCTGGGGGCTCCCTCAAGATGTTGGTGAGACCCTGATGGCCGTTCTCATTATTTCCTTTGCAGCTACTAGTCTTGATACCGCTTGTCGCATCCAGCGTTACATCATTGGTGAAATCGGTGAGGCCACCGGTGTAAGCGCTCTAAAGAACCGCTACCTTGCAAGCTTTTTAGCTGTGGCCTCGGCCTTTGGCCTCATGATGACCAGTGATGGTGGCAAAGGCGGACTTAAAATTTGGCCTCTCTTTGGTGCCACAAACCAAATGCTTGCGGCCTTGACTCTCCTTCTAGTAGCGCTTTTCTTAGTTAAGAGAAAGAAAGGAAAAGTAAAGACCAATCCTTGGCCTTATATTATTCCCACCTTCTTTCTTCTTCTTATGACAACTGGAGCTCTCTTTCTCAATATAGAGCGCTTTCAAGCAGCAGGTAATGGCTTTCTTGTGACTCTCGCCGCCATTCTCATGGCAATTCAGGTTTGGATATTTATTGAAGCGATTATGGCCCTCAAAAAAGGCTTAACATGAATAAGACCAATCTCTTTCTTATCTCATTGATGATCCTAACTTCCCTGGTCACTCCCAATGCTTATGGCGACACGATTGCTCAGGAAATCTCTCAAGACCTCTCTCCCACGATTAAAAAGATATTAAAGAGACATCGCTTTAAAGATGAGCAGCTTATCTTCTCCTTTCAAAACTTAGATGACGGCAAGGAGGATGACCGTCTGGCCTATCAGGAAAATATCCCCTTTATTCCTGCAAGCCTGACAAAGATATTCACCGCCCTCTATGCCCTAAAAAACTTAGGGGCAGACTACCAATTTAAAACCTCACTTCTTTATAAGGGAAAGATAACTGGAGATACTCTCATCGGTGACCTCTATCTCAAAGGTAGTGGTGATCCCTCACTCACCATGGCGCGTCTCATGGACCTGGCCATGGACTTACGGGCCAAGGGCATCAAGAAAATTAACGGCAACTTCTTCTTTGATGAAAGTGAACTTCCTACCATTAGTGCCCTTAGTGAATTTGGAAATGGAGACCAGACCTATAACCCTGGAGTCAGTGCGCTCAACCTTGAATACAATCGCATCACCCTCTTTCGCGAAGGCAGTCGCAAAACCAAGAGGGCGAATTTCGTTCCGATGCCCCCTATGATTCATATGCAGGTGGAAAAAACCAAGGAGACTTTTCCCCTTGGCACTCGCTATCGCTTCCGTGAACAGGCAGGAGGTGAGGTTTGGGAAGTCTCAGAACGTGAACGTTACAATATTTATGAAGACATTCCCATTAGACGGCCATCACGCAGGACGGCCGAAACCTTTCGCACCCTAACAGAGCTATGGGGTATCGCCTTGCCCCCGGCCCGCGCTGGAGTAACTCCAAAGGACGCCGCTCTTATTGGGTTAGATAAAAGTCCCCCCCTTATCCGCTTATTGGCCATGACTCTTGAATACTCTAATAACCTCTTTGCAGAAACTATTCTTCTTAAGGCCTCAAAGAAGACCACCATTTCTGAGGCGGCTAAAGAGCTCAGCAACTGGTTAAAAGAAAATATCCAAAGCTGTGACAAAACCCTCGTCAATGGCTCAGGTCTTACAAGTGAGCATCAGGTGCGTGCCAGTTGCTTTGTGGACTTTCTTAACAAATTCGCCGTGAGTCCAGTGGCCAAAAGAGGATTTATGAGTCTTCTTTCTATTAATGGTCAAAGTGGTTGGCTAAGAAATCGCTTACGCCATCCTGACACTAATTATCGAATATGGGCCAAGACGGGCAGCTTGGATTATATCGCCAATATGGCGGGCGTCCTCTTTACCCTATCAGGAAAGCGCTATGCCTTTGCCCTATCACTTCAAGACCGCAATAAACGAGACCTCATTGATGCAGCTCTTGAAGCAGAAAGAGAAAAGGGCAAGAATCCCCTGGCCAGAAAATCAAATCGCCTAAAAAAGAAAGCCCCCGCCTGGAGCCGCCAAGCCAAACTCGCCGCTGACGAGCTTCTTGAGCACTTTATTCGCACCCTCTAGGGGTACGTGGTACTTTTTCAGAAAGCGCGTCATAAAAACTATGACGCGCTTT
>JAUIBX010000081.1 GCA_030427595.1 Bacteriovoracia bacterium
GCCACTAAAATGGCCAATTGAGAGTGGTCTTTGATGACCATAAATCCCAAGATTTGACTAATCACAAGAAAGACCACGATGAGCTTTCTCATGGTCTGCTGACCAAGGAGGGTCGATAGGGTGGTCTTTCCTTTTCTTCGATCATTTTCCGTGTCTCTCAGGTTATTGACTCCCATGAGTGCACTAGAAATAAGGCCAACTCCACTTCCTAAAAGCCATACACTTGGAGAGACTTGAGAGATTGAAGTGATGGGACCTACCTGTAAAAGGTAAGTACCAAAAACAGCTATAGGTCCAAAGAAAATGAAGGCAAATAGCTCTCCAAGACCAAAGTAGGATAAAGGGAAAGGTCCACCTGTGTATGCCCAGGCAAAGAAAAGTGAAGAGAGACCAATGATGACAATGGGAAGGCCGCCCTTGATCATTAAGGAAATTCCAAGAAGAAAGGAAATGGATAGGGTAAGAATAAAGCCTTTCTTGACTTGAGAGGCCGATAAGAGGCCTAGGGACACGGCCCTGGGTGGTCCAAGTCGGTCTTCATTATCAAGGCCTGAAACGCCGTCGTAATAGTCATTGATCAGGTTGCTTGAAATTTGCAAAAGTAAGGTAGTGATAAGAGTGACAAAGGCGACAAGATAATCCAATTGGCCGTTTAATTTTGAATAGGACAGGGCAAGACCTAAGAGAACAGGACTGGCACCTGCGGGGAGTGTTTTTGGTCTTGAGGCCAAAACCCAAGGGTTGGGATTTTTTAATGAGGAAGAGTTTTCCTCTCTCATAGGCGCACCGTTTTCAGTTTCTTATAAACTTCCACATTATCATCATCATCAAAGATCACTTCTAGGATAAGGCGACGTGGAGACTGGTTCCATTGGTCAAGGGCCTCTTGGTAGCCATCCTTACTTTCAGCTTGAATACACTCTACTCCTAAACCTTGCACCAGAGCTGTAAAGTTCTGATGATGGGGAGTCGTGAGAGAGGTTAGATAGGCCTTCGCCTCTTCTTTTTGGGCAAGAGGGAGAAGGTTAAAGATTCCTCCTCTTTGATTATTGGCAATGATGACAAGAAGGGGCGTCTCACTTGTGGTTTGTTCTGCCAAAAGGATCAGACTATTGAGGTCATGAATAAGGCTAATATCTCCCATGAAAGCGACTGTTGGTTTAACACTCTTTTTTTCATCACTAGTATCGATCATGCCAATAGTACTTGATAAGTGGCCTTCTATTCCACTTGCTCCGCGGTGGCTAACACATTGCCAATGGCCGTTAGGGGCATAGCTTCCCGCATAGGAGTCTAGAGAGCGAATGAAGGTTGAATTGCCAATAAAGGCTTGCTTGGCGCTACTAAGGGTATCAATGGCACGTTTTGTAATGAAGGGGTAACTTAGGGGGCCATCTTCAATAACTTTTCTCTTTTTTAATATGAGGGGTTCCCAATCAAAGAGTTCTCTTTTTATGGGGCCATGCTCTTTAAGTGATTTTGTTAGCGCCGATAAAACTTTTCGGGGATCAAGGTCCCAGCGTGAGGTGAAACTAAAGCTTGGGTCTTCGTGGTAGTGACCTGCTCCCACGTGGATAATTTCTCTGGTGGCATCCCTTTGGTAAAGGCGCCGCAGAAGTCCGTAGTAATGCTTACTGGTCAAGCGATGGCCAAAGTGAAGAATAAGGTCTGGCCCATTTTCTTCTAAAGTCTTTTGTACCTCTGGATGGTCAAGTGTAGGGATGAGTCCTTGATCGGCCCCATAGGCAAACTTTAAGCTAGAGGTAATATCACAACTAAAATTCGCCTGATAGAGCTTAAGAAACTCACTGACCTCTTGAAGATCGTAAGCATGAGGGCCATGAAGGGGACCAAAAACCACAAGGGGATTCTTGGCCTGGAGTAAACGCTGTGAAAGAGTTTCAATCGATTCAGAAGTCGGCAGCTGTTCCGTATGGGGAAATTCAAGAGAATTCTTTTTGAGGGCAAGTATCCTTTCAGCTTCAGCTTTCCAGTCATCAGAAAAAGAGACCGGACTATCATCAAGGGGTTCTCTTAAAGGAATATTCAGGTGAAGTGGTCCTCTTGGTCTTTGCAACGCCTTGTGAGTAAGAAAGGCAATGCGTCCACTGAGGGCGCGTGCTGGAAAGGTTTCTTGTGGTTCTGAAGCGTGCCAAAATTCTTTGCAATAATCTCTTAAGACCTCAATTTGGTTAATAGTCTGATTGGCATCTGTGGCATTGAGCTCCCCAGGTCTATCTGCACTTAAAACGATGAGGGGGGCATGAGTTTTTTGGGCCTCGATGGTTGCCGGTAAGAAATTGGCAACAGCAGTCCCTGATGTACAGACGATGGCAGCTGGTTTGCCACTCGATTTGATATAACCAAGAGCTCGATAGGACTGGGAGCGTTCATCCCAGCCATTATAAAGTTGTGTTTGGGGATGGAGGGTAATCGCCCGTAAAAGGGGAGCATTTCTCATACCAGGACAACCATAGAATTGTCTGACACCTGACTTAACGAGTTGATCAACAATCAGCTCACACCACAGTTGGGTGATATTCTTCGCCTGTGTCCTCATGATTGTCCTTTTACTTCTTGGTCTTCTTTAGGAAATTTTAACCGATGACCTAATTCTCCTTCAAGTGGATCACCTTCTGTTACTTCAGGGGAGGTAGTCAAAGTAGAAGATTCTATAAGGTCCATAAAGGAGTCAATCTTGTTGGCCGTTTCTTGCCATTCTCCTTGGGCCGTGGAGTCAGCAACAATACCAGCTCCGCCGTAGGCCATGATTTTCCTATTATCTACTAAATTGAGTGAGCGAATAAGAACTGTGGATTCACTATAGGATCTAGTGCTGTCACCATCATTTAAAGAAGGGTCTAGAATGTGGCCATGGACCCCAAATAGTCCAGCATAGAGTCCTCGCTCACCTTCGTGTTTTTTAATGAACTCTAGAGCTTCTTCTGTGGGGGTGCCTCCCACCGCAGGAGTTGGGTGAAGATCATCCATCAAATCCAAGAGGGAGCTAAGATCCAAGGTTTCTCGTGTTGAAGCTGAATTGAGCTTAACTTGAATAGGAGTGTGTAGGTGCTGTAATCCTTTTAACTTGAGAATGGTTCGCTCACCAGTAGTAATTTTACCTAGGCCATTTGCTTTTTCTTGGATAAGATCGACCACTCTTTGGTGCTCTTCTCTTTCTTTTGGGTCCTCTAAGAGCTCTTGGCCTAGTTGGGCATTTTTGGCTTCATTTTTTTCGCCATTATAGTAAGGTCGAGTTCCTGCAATGGCCTCTAACTGGAGAGTACCTCTCTCGAGGACATGAAGAGACTCTGGGGAGAAGGCCATGAATTGAGTGTCATTCTCACAGATTAAAATCTTAAAGAGGTTGGCGCTACTTTTGCTACTTTCTTTAAGCATTGTCGTAAAGAGGTCGCAGGCCCTTGTTACACTATCCGTTTGAAAAACCTTTTTACGGCAAAGAACGACCTTAGAAAGGGAGTTTAAAGGGCTTTTGAGAAGCTTGATCGCCTGGGCCATCACTTCTTCCCATTGTGAATAGTGAGGAATTTCTTCTTTTAACGTTAGGGTTAAATCTTCCTTTAAAACTTCTCCCTGCCCTTGGAAGTGAGAAAGAAAGTTAGGGATGAGCTCATTTGGGTTAATTCCATTTGAAGTCCTTTGAGGATCATAAGAAACCTCAATGAGCCATTTCTCGTTAAAAGGGTGACACTGGAGAAGCCAAGGGCAACCATAGAGAGTGCTCCTCTCTTCTTCAAACTTTCTTTTGCTAAAGAGAAAGCGTTTTTTTTCTTTTAAATTCTTATTAGCTTCTTCTAAGGTTATGGCCTGAGGTTTAAGACCTAGAAATTGAGCCCCTTTCTTGTTTTGAAAAAAGTAGTGTTCTACAGAGAGGTCACAAAGAAGAGTATCTAGGGACTTATCCCACAAGAAGCGAAAAGATAATTCACCGCCTGACTCTTTAGAGTCTAGAGAGTCTAGGTTTTTAATGACCTGATTGAGGTTTTGAATGAATTGGTCGAGGACCTGACTCATTTATTTTTCCCCGATGTAGAGGGTGGCAATGCCAAAGGTAAGAGGAATTGCTCTTGTTTTTTTAAAATTGGCCTTATCCATAAGGTCAAGAAACTGGCGCCCATAGGGAAAGTCTTCTACCGTTTGATTGAGGTAGCTGTAAGCATCGCCGTGTCCACTAAAAAGGTTTCCAATAAAGGGGAGTACTTTCCTGAAATAGAATAAGTAGATCGCTTTGATGAGAAAATTTGAAGGCAGCGAAAATTCCATCACCATAATCTGACCGCCGGGTTTCAATACGCGATACATTTCCTGTAACCCTTTAAAGCAGTCAGGAAAGTTTCTGATACCAAAGCTCACTGTGGTGACATCCCAAGAGTTGTCTTTCTCAGGCAGGTTGCAGCCATCGCCAATATCAAGGGTGATTTTTTCTTGGAGGTTTCTTTCTTTAATTTTTTCGCGACCAATGGCGATCATGTTTTTAGACATATCAAGACCGCGTATCTTTGTGACGTGAGGATTTTTGATGAGAATGAGAGGAACATCGGCCGTACCTGTGGCGAGATCGAGAAGTTTGAGACCTTCTTTTTTGGGAAGCTCTTTTTTCATGCGATGGCGCCAATAGACATCTATCCCCATACTGAGAAAGCGGTTTAAAGGGTCATAGGTGCCAGCGATATCGTCAAAGATCCTATAACTTTCTTTCTTTCTCTCCCCAAGGGCGTTGTCTTGAGCAGGAGATTCTGTTTTTTCTTGTAGGCCGTCAGTTGTTTCTTGCATGGTGTCCTTTCTTAAGAGAGCTTTCCTTCTATCAAATATAAGGTATTTGGAGAAGTTTTCAGACTAGACAGTCTCAAAAGATGCGTCGTGTCTTAGGCTTGTCCATTTTCTTTTCGGGAAAGAGCTATAGGATGTATTTACAGTAGAATGGGCCGGTGTTAAACCCTTAAAATTAAATAAAGAGAGAACCTTTGAAGAGTAGCTTTTTTAAACAAATTCCCCCACAAATCCTGGCCCGTTTAAAAACAATTGATCTGGATGTGCCTTCTCAAAATGCCCATGAGGCCATGAATGAGTTGTTACAAAAGAGCGTTCTCTTTGGCGGCAAACGCTTAAGACCACTATTAACTTATCTCTTCGGTGAGTTTTTCGAAGTTCCACTCAAAGATCTCGATGTTTATGCCCGCGCCATTGAAATGGTTCATGCGGCCTCCCTCGCTCATGATGATGTTATTGATGAGGCAACCACCAGAAGAGGAAAGCCTAGTATTAATATTCAGGCCTCCAATAAGAAATCTGTTTTGGCCGGTGATTACCTCCTTGCTAGTGTCATAGGCGAATTATGTCGTGAGGGCCGTTTGGAACTTGTTAGCGAGATGGCCCAGGTCATTGAACTTCTTTCTCAAGGAGAGTGGTTACAGTCAGACCTTATTTCCTCTCGGGCCTATACTAGAGAAAATCTAGAAGAGATTGCCCATAAGAAAACAGCTTCAGTTATGACTTGGTGTAGTGTGGCCCCTGCCCTTGTTAAGGGGAGCCAAAAAGAAGTCGTAGGCTATGCTCGCCAGTTTGGTCACCACCTCGGTGTCGCTTTTCAGATGATTGACGACACTCTTGATTTTAATGGCGATGGCCAAAAAGATGGCCTTTTGGACCTAAGGAATGGTCAGATCAATAGCGTTCTCTTTGAGTGGCTTGAGCTTCATCCTGACATTAAAGAAAGGTTTCAAAGAGGTGAGGATATCGTTCCTTTCTTCAATGAAAATGGGCTTGATCAGGCCTTAGATAAAGTGCGCACCAAGGCCAAAGAGCATATGGAACGCTGTCGCGATATTTTAGAAGTCCTTAACAAAGAAATTCATGGACCGGGGCAGGACTCTAAGAAAAAACCCCTTCTCTTTATTCTTGATTCCTTAGAAGCACGCCAATATTAAGGATTCATCTCCTTACAAGTGGGTACATGAACAAAGGCATTCTCTAAGGCCAGTACACAGCGCTCTTTTCCCCCTAAAGTAATCCTTGGAACTTTCCTCTTTACCATTTTTTGAAAGAGAATCTTGTCCTTTGCTGAGGGAAAACCACGTTCGGCCTGTCTCACTGTAATTTCGACGATACAAGATGTGAAAATATGTTCTTTTGGGCGCTCTAAAGACAATTCAAAGTAGAGTTCTCCAGGGAGAACTCTTTTATTATCAAACATGGGCTTGGTCTTAAACTTTCGGGTCACCAGCAGTTCGATTGCCCTTAGACCGATATGATGGAGAAGCCTTTTATCGCCCTCAACCTGCTCACTATAGCTTTTGGTTCTTATCGTGCAGTCTTTGTGATCAAAGCTATAGTACTGGGCATAGCTTGGTGTACTAAGAAGGGAAAAGAGGCCAAAGGCCACTAGGCCAATAAAGGTTTTGAAGAGAGTTTCTCCAGTACTGTATCGAGTGTTGCCTGACATGCTTCCTCCACTTCTTTTACTTCTTTAGGTATGGCCCTGGTTAGGTTTTCAGGTCCCTCATTAGTCATAAGAATATCATCTTCAATGCGAATACCGAGACCTTGCCACTCTTTGGGGACATCCCTATCACCGTGAGGGAAGTAGAGCCCTGGCTCACACGTGAAGGTCACTCCTTCGTCTAGGAGGACATCGTTGAGATCTTCATCAAGGTAGGGGGACTGATCATGAACATCAAGCCCAAGCCAATGGCCAGTTCCGTGCGGGTAGTATTTTCTAAAGGATTTACTCTCCATATTTTCATCAAGAGTTCCTTTTAAAATTTTCGCATCTATTAAAGACTGGCACAGAGAACGGCAAGTATGCTCATGGATGTCAGAGAGGGAGACACCCTTTTTCATGTGACCAAAAGCATTCTTTTGAGCATCAAGAACTATTTGATAAAGGTCTCTTTGAGCGCTTGTAAACTTACCATTGACAGGAAAAGTTCTGGTCACGTCACCAGCGTAAGTATTGACTTGAGCTCCAGCATCAATGAGGAGAAGGTCTCCATCATTTAGGGCACAGTTATTGTTGATATAATGAAGAATTAGAGCATTTTCTCCACCAGCAACAATGGAGTCATAGGCCGCACCCTCACCATTTTCTTGGGAGAAAAGATAGGTGAGAAGTTCATTGATTTGCTTTTCATTGATTCCAGGATTGGCCAATGCCATGGCCGCTCGATGGCCGACTTCTGTTAACTTCGCCGCTTGCTTCATCGCAAGAATCTCAGAGGATTCCTTTTGCAACCTCATTTTACCAATATAGGGGGACAAGTGCTGCCAGTTCAGAGGCCTATGAAGTTTGGCCTTACCGCGGGAGTTGATACCCTTAACAGTTTTGGCCATGAGATTTCTTAAATCATTATTAAAGAGATTAAATGTGCATTTTTGGTGACCACTTAGGATTTCACCTAAGCGCCTGCCTAATTCATGGTTGGGATAAGCTTCATCAATTGGAAGGACCTCTGGCGCTTTTTCAGAGCCTAGGCGAATGCCTGTCCACATTTCCATTTCAGGGTTTTTTTCCTGGAGAAAGAGGATCCTTTTGATTTCACCGTCTTCATTCTTACTGAGAACGAGAGTGGCATCAGGTTCTTTAAAACCTGTGAGGTACTTGAAGTCACTATTTTGGCGAAAGGGAAACTCGGTATCGTGGCTCTTTTGCACCAAGCTTGCACCAGGGACTATGACGACGCCTCCTCCGACGAGGTCTAGAAGTCGGTTTTGACGGTTTAAGAAATCTGTTTCAATCATCACGATAGAACACCTTTGATGAGTTCATTAACTTTATCTAGACCAATCGTTCTCATAAAGCCTGCAAGCTTTGGTCCTTTAGGTTTATTGATAAGAAGGCCGTAGCATAGAGGAAAGACATCTCCTGGCTTTAATTCAAGGCCATGCATGATTTCATAAAGCGCCTCATGAAGTTCTTGGTCTGTGGTAAAGGTTGCGCCTTTTTCAGTTAGCATTTGAGATACCTGGGCCAGGTATTCCTTCTCCTTGGTCCCAATGTCCATAGCAGGAGCCTTATCATTGATGGAGAATTTAAAGTCTTCCGGAGCGTAGAGCTCTAACCAGTTAAGAGCACAGTTGGCCCTTTCTCTAAAGCGCCTTTCGTCTCGTTCATTTTTAAGATCATCTTGATAGTATGTTTTTGCCTTTTCCAGGTCTCCATTATGAATTTGAAGAACATTGGTAAGGTGACGAAAGCTAGGTTGAAAGGGCATTTCTTTAGGAAGATCTCCCACTTGAGAAAGTTCAAGCACCCTCTTCGCCATGGCAACTTTCTTTTCATTACCGCTTTCTACCCCGTAAGCAAGGCGCTCTTGGCGATCAAAATCCTCATAAGTTTTGATGACATCAAGGTCAAAGCTGACAGCAAAATCCACATTGGATTTATAACTAGCAAAAATCCAGCGTACCATTTCAGGTTCATAGATTTTAAGAACGTCATTAACGGTGACGACTTCTCCACTTGATGAGGACATCTTACCGCCGCCGCCTTTGATGGACACAAAGTCATATTGCAGGTAAATGGGCGCTTGCCAATTAAAGAGCTTAACAATGTCCTTGGCCGTACTAAAAGATCCCCCTTGGCTGGAGTGGTCTTTACCGCCTGGCTCGAAGTCCACCTTTTCGTGTGCCCAACGCATCGGCCAATCCACTCGCCATGGGAGTTTAAGGCGTGAAGTTTCAGAAAGCTTTTCACTACCTTGATGGCCGCAGTTTTCACAACTATAGCTCAGAGACTCTCCATCCCATTTCTTTTCGCCAATCTTATTGTCAGTGTTACATTTTTCACAGTAGACCGAAACAGGGAGCCAATCATTTGCTAGAGGCTCTTTTCTAAACTGATTGAGAATCTCTTTAATTTCTGTCTGCTCAAGTGCAGTTTTTATACCTTGGGCATATTCCCCGGCGCGGTATTTCTTGGCCTGGTAAAGGGGCTCAACGGCAATACCTACTTTTTCTAGTTGTGACTCAAATGAGTTCTCATGAAGGGCCGCATAGGATTCATTCTCTTTGTAAGGATCAGGAGTGTCGACGATCGGTTGAAACATGAATTTTTCAAGCTCGTCTTGGTTTGGCATATTTTTGGGAATCTTTCTAAAAGTGTCGTAATCATCCCAGCTAAAGATAAAGCGTACTTCCTTGCCTCGTTTTCTTAGGGCACGGGCGACGAAATCTACCGTGATCACTTCACGGAAATTACCAAAGTGAACGGTCCCTGATGGAGTAATACCACTGGCGACGGTATAGCTGTCTTTATCGCCAAGTTGGCGGATGATTCTATCGGCCGTCATATCGGCCCAGTGTACAAGATTTTGAGGGTTGTTATTCGCATTACTCATAGCGAAATTTCCTTTTGAAAAGCTAAGATTATGAGCCGCCATGTTAACAAAAAGCCATAGGAGCGACTAGAGTTAATAGCTTGAAATGACGTTTAAAAGTCTAGATATTTTCCATGAATATAGTGCATCGGTGCTTTAAAAGGGTCCTGGCCTGAGGTAGACTAGCTCCATGATAGTTCAAATTGTCCTCAAGGGGCTTTTTCTCTACTTTATCTTCATTATCTTTCGCTCCCTCTTTCGTGGTGCCTCTCAGGTGCAACAAATGAAAGAGCACCTCAAAAATGCTCAAAATGGTGGGTTTCAAGGACCAAGGCCCGGCCAAGAGGGTTCCAAGAAGTCTGCAAAGCAAGAGGATGTTGTCGAAGCTGAGTTTCGCCACCTCTAAATCACCCTCATTGATTTTCCGCCAATATTTTTTTGTTTTTCCTCTAAAATTTAGAAACGGGGTACTTCCTTTAAATAGGTGGGTGCTTTGCTAACTAATTGAAATTACTCAATATTTGTAATTTTTCGGAGAATTTTCAAGGTGTGAACTTGTCTGGCCACCATAATAGTATGGTGTTCATACTTCAGTCCTTTTGGTCGAAGTTGTTTTTATTATCCGGAGGTGCTCGATGGATATCCTTAGGCTGCACGTTTTGCTCGTTAATGAGGATCCTTCACTCTTAGAGTCGATGGGCTCACTTTTAGAAGAACATGGTTTTACCTACAGCTCTGCTTGTAATTTAAAAGCGGCGCAATCGCTTTTAGAACAAGAGCGTTTTCAAGTTATCGTTAGTGATATCACCATGCCTGATAATGATGGGATAGAATTATGTCGAAAGTTTGGAAACTCCCTACCGGTGGTCATGCTTCAGGGGAAAGTGGACCTTAAAATTCTTGAAGGGCTAGGCCGTTATGGTTGTTGCTTTTTAGAGAAACAAGAAATTTCTACTCGTTTACCTAAAGCTATCTGGACTGCTTTTAAGCGTTTTAGAATTGATCAACAAATTGAAAAAGACCTCGTTGCTGCCTAGTTAAGAGGAAGGAGAACTGGCCTCCTTCATGGGGACGAGTTGATGAATGACCACTTGTGATTGGGTGTTGAAGCGCACAGGCATGGAAGAGGTGCCCACCCCACTTGAGGTGAAGCCTGTCATATTCCGATAACGCCATTTTCCTACTGCATATTTCTTTCCACGATAAACCCTTCTTACAATAGGAATTCCGCCTGGAAGAGCGATTTGGCCCCCGTGGGTGTGGCCACAAAGGTAGAGATCTATTCCAGCTTCTTCGGCCTGTTGAAAAAGTTCAGGCGTATGCACCATCGCTATTCTAAAAACTTCTTTTTGACCTTCTTGGAGTACCTTAAGGGCATCCTTTTGAAAGAAGTAATGAGGATCATCGGTTCCAATAAGTTCAAAAGTAAGAGGGCACTGAGGACCTTTTTCAAAGCGGTGAATTTGATTGGTTAAAACCTTAAGTCCTCTGACCTCAAGGAAGTCAACTAAGTGACCAGAGTCATGATTACCTAGGACCATATATTGACCAAGACTCGGCTCTAGGGCCTTGATAAGACTTTCTATTTTTCCTTGGTCGGCCATCGATATCGGCCAACCTGTGACAAGGTCACCGGTGAGGGCCACAAGGTGGTAGGGAGCGGCTTCTTTGATTGTCCACAGGAGATCATCCAATTCAAAGTTACTTTCGTCCAAGTGGAGATCACTTAAATGAAGAATTCTTAGGGAGCCTTCTGATACAACAGGGGTCGCAATAAGATTTTCATGAAGATGGATTTTGGCGGCACGCTTTTCACCCATACGATAAAGAGGTGTCCATTTGAGAAGCCATTTAAAGAGGCGAAAAAGCACCCCTAGAGGGTCCCTTCGAGGGATCTTTCGACCTTCCTTTAAGGGAAAGGACCTTAGACCCCTTTCCTCTAAGTCAAAGCGATTTTGGCGCCATCTCTTTCGATAGAGCTCGTTGAGCTGTTTCATGCCCTTATTTTAACAGGTTAGAACCTCATTCCTAGTGTTCTCTCGTAGGGAAGTTCCTGCTTAAATAATTAACAAACTAAAATACTCAAGAAAAATAAAGGGTCGTCGATAAGACAAGCATGACTGTAAGAGTAACCCCCAATTCAACATTGAATACTCTCATGGCCAATCTTAGAAAGGCCAAGGAGGATCAAGGTCAAGCGCTTCACCAACTCTCAAGTGGTAAGCGTATTACTAAAGCGGCCGATGATAGCGCGGGGATTGCTCATGCTAAGAAACTTGATGCCTATGTACGCTCACAAAAACAGGCCCAAAGAAACGCCAATGACGGTATTAGCTTCGTGCAAACGGCAGAAGGTGGACTTAATGAAATTGCTAATATTTTAGTGCGCTTACGGGAACTCTCGGTTCAAGCCGCTAGTGATACGGTTGGCGATAATGAAAGAGGTCATGTTAATAAAGAATACCAAAACCTCGTTAGTGAAGTGGACCGCATTGCTGAGAGTACTTCTTTTAATGGGACGAATGTCATTAATGGTGATGGTAATGGAATTTTACGCTTTCAAGTGGGCTCATTTAAAGGTGATGAAAATGTCATCGAATTTGATACTGATGGCAATTACACCAATGCTTCGCGCTTAGGTATTAGTGGCACAAGCATTGAAACCAAATCAGGTGCTCTTTCAAACCTTGATGCTATTGATGAAGCTATTGAGGGACTCAGTGGTCAAAGGGCCTATCTGGGTTCCATTCAAAGTCGCATGCAATACGCTATTAATAATCTTGAGACCAATACCATCAATCACACAGAAACCCGGTCAAAGATAGAAGATGTTGATGTTGCCGAAGCTTCTGCAAGACTCGCTTCTTCAAGTGTTCTTTCAAGTTCGGCCATGAAGTCACTTGCCGTGGGCATGGATTTTTCTAAAGCTGCTCTTAAGCTTATTGGTTAAATTCTTTAAAAGAGTGCCCATCCCTTAACTGGCCGATACTGCCACAGGGCAAAGATAAGCGGATGAGTTGTTCCTTGGCGAGTTTTAAATGTCCCTGGTCCACTAAGCAAAGTCCAAGTCAGATTACCTTCTTTAACCTTTGTGAACTTATAAAGACCCACCACCATAGTTGAGTCCTCGCGACTGTTTTTCATGAGGTTTCTTTTGTGAAGAAGCCCAACCCCATGGGTGGTATTAAAGTCCCAGCCGGCCACTTGAATGCTTTGAAAGAGTTGATCTTTAGAGCCACTGCCAATGAGAGTGCCTTGCTCGTCAACAAAACCATTGGCGATCTTATCTTTGATGGTTGTGCTGTGCCATTGAAAGCGGTTCATCAGGAAGAAACCACCAAGTTTAAGAGCAAGCTTCATACCCCACAGGTTTCTTTGAATATTGGAGGATTCACAGGTGATATTTTGATCGCAATCCACATTATCAAGCTTTTCCAAATCTCTTCTCATAAAACTCTTTCCTGCATAAAAAGAGATAAAGGAGATGGGGTTGACTTCTATAGCGGCCATGGCGGTATTAATGAGTCCACTTGATTGAAAGCGCACCATGGGTCTCACAAAACCGTAAAGGGGCTTTTTAGGGTTGTACTCGCCCCATAGGGGAATGGCGTAGCCTGCCTCGGCCCTGACGTAGGAGCCAATGGGGTTGGAGCGACCAAAGACCTCATAACGAAGATCCCAGCGAGAGTTGGTTTCTTCTTTTCCTTTGATTGATTCGCAGATTCCCTGTGGAGCCAAGAAAAAACCTAAAAGAATAAAACAGGCTCTTCTCACGAATTGAGGCCTAGGCGTATTTTTAATTCATCGTCTGTTAAATGGCCTTGGGCCACATTCGCCTGACAAACCATGAGGGCCTTTTCATAATCCGCCCTCACTGAAGCATCTACTAGAGTAAGATCGATATGCTTTTGGTTATCGAGGTGGCTATCTTTAACAGCTTTTTTTAAGAGGTCTATTGCTTGATCTAGTGTCATATTTCTTACCTTTACACCTTTTTAATATCTCACTTAATTTAAATCTTTTCACCATAAATTAAACAATCTTCACGCAAGTTCAAATAATCTTCATGACCTTCTTTGGCAAATTCACAAAGCTTATCGTAATCGCCACTTTTCTCCACCCAATTTTTTAGTGAGGGGCCTCCATTGATGAAATTAATGGCGAGTTCTTCATTTTGATACTCATAAGGTTGGTCATTCCATGCGAAGTCACCTTCAAGGTACTCATAAAAACAGCGCAGAAGGTAGACGCCAAGGTGCCAGCTTTTAAAAACTCTATTATCTGTAGGGTGGATATGAACTCCACCGCAAGTTTGACCTGCGTACTTTTGAAACATGGGGTGAAATTGAAGAGGTCGTAAAACAAAGCCTTTAAGATCTGTTTTTTGCAACCTCTCTACAAGAAAGTCATGAAACTTAAAGGGCTCAATCAGGGGTGCACCAAGCACTTCCAAGGAGCGAGTTGTTCCCCTTCCTTCACTTATATTGGTGCCTTCATAGAGAACGGTGCCACAAAAGGTAAGGGATGACTCCGGTGTTGGCAGATTAGGGGAGGGATTGACCCAAGGCCTCGCACAATCGCGCCAAAAGTAGGACCTTTTCCAATTCTTTAATGGGATTACTGTAAGCTCACAATGAGGTGAGTAGATTTTCTTTTGGAGGTTGGCGACTTCACCAAGGGTAAGTCCATGGCGCTGAGGAATAGGGTGATGGCCCACAAAGGAGCGCCACT
>JAUIBX010000323.1 GCA_030427595.1 Bacteriovoracia bacterium
CGGCCTCCGCTGTTAATAAGACCACGCTCACGTGGATCTTCATTGACGCCCGCATAAAAGAGAAGGGCGTTTTCACAAAGGTCACCTTTTCTTAGGGCGCCATCATCTACTTGAATCTTATGACCTAAGTCCAAAGGTGAGCCGTCAAGGGTGGGATAACCAGAGCTAGTGGCGACAACATGAACACTCGCCTGATTCTTTAACCCTATAGGGCTAGGGTTCCTTCCTTGAAGGAAGTCAAAAAGAAAGGTCGAAAAATCACCATCAAGAACAGGCATTAAAGTCTGAGTTTCAGGATCCCCAAAGCGCACATTGTATTCAACAACGTAGGGATCATTATGTTGATCAACCATAAGCCCTAAAAAGAGAAAGCCAGTATAGCCCTTACCTTCTGCAACCATCCCCTTAAGAGTCGGCTTCACAATGCGTTCTTCAATTTTTTCTCTAAGTGAGAAGTCTGGCCACTGGGGATCATAGAAACAGCCCATGCCCCCTGTGTTGGGTCCCCGATCTTCGTCATTGAGTCTTTTATGATCACAGGCGGCACCCAAATAGAGAAAATCAAGCCCATGGGCCAAAACAAAGACACTCACTTCTTCTCCAGGAAGAACCTTTTCAATGAGAATTTCTGAGGTCTTTACTTGTATTGTGGGATCAACCATAAACTCATAGAGAGTCTTTTCGGCCTCTTCCCGATTCCAGGTTACTACGACCCCTTTTCCACCGGCAAGGCCATCGGCCTTTATAACGATACCCTCACCCTCTATAGGCCATTTCTTGATACCAGAAAGTGCATTTTCATAATTATCATAGACTTCAAAATCCGCCGTAGGGATGCCATGCTTTTGCATGAACTGCTTAGAAAATATTTTAGATCCCTCAAGTTGAGCCGCTTGAGCATTTGGACCGAGGACAAGTATACCTTTTGCCTTAAGGTCATCGGCCAGGCCAGTTATAAGAGGGGCTTCGGGCCCAATCACCACAAGATCAACACCTTGTTCAGTAGAGAAATCGACCAAATCCTCTTGTGAAAGTTTTCCCACAACTTCAACTTTAGAAAAACGCTTCATGCCACCATGACCTGGACTGACGAAGATTTTTTCAACTCCACTTTCCTGATTAAACTTCCAGGCAAAAGCGTCTTCTCTGCCACCAGAGCCAATTATTAAAATCTTCATGGAGTCACCTCCTGAGAGTTAGAGGAATTATTTTTTTGTGAAATCTCCCTACTCGCCTTTTCCATAGAGGAAGTTAAGTTCTGCCAAGCTTCTTTAAGTTCATCACGATCGGTCAATTTGAGCGTCATCAATTTTTCCAAGGTTTGGTAAAGGAGAATGCCGGCCTCTAAATAGGCACGACTGAGATGAGGAGGCTCACCATAACTCTGACGAACGTAGTCCTTCCATTCCCTTTGACCAAGCTCCTTCGCTTTACTCTTGGCCTCTCTCACATGTTCTAGCCAAGGGTCTTTGCGATAAAACCCTCTTAGAAATTCTTTTGAAAGCTTGAGTCCATTGTGACTAAGGCGCAGTTCATCTGGTCCGATACTATCAACTAAAATAAAATCTCTGCCCTTATCCCCACGGGCCCCAAAGGCCCACTCTACTTTTCCATCCCACAATTCAATTTGGTGGTCCTTAAAAAAATCAAAGAGGCGAAGAGCGAGAACCATCGTTTGACCGTGAAGAGAGGCAAACTCTTGATCATTGAGCGCACTTATTTTTTGGGCCTCTTCATAGCTTAAGTAGCGGTCGGTATTTTCTAACTTAGTTGAGTATTCGATAATGGGTTTAGAAAGCCATTGACCCACTTCTGGAATATTCTTAAGACCTAGGACACGACGGTATTCAGGGTCATCAACTCTTTCAAATAGACTCGACCCCTCAGGCACTCCAAAGCGAAAGATCACCTCAAGGGGGACTAACGTATTTTCTGGTGCCTCACCATAGGCGCCATAGTTGTAGGCCCCATTCTCATAAGAAAGTACAGGAACATGAACTTTCTTAACCACCATGGAGTTGTCACCCTTTTCGACTTGACCCAGGCAGTGGTGAAGCAGACCTTGCTGGCACAGGGATTTATAAGCACTTTTTTCAACTCCGCTTAAAGCATGGCTTGGACTCCAACTCTTCCAGTTTTCTGGTGTCTCTAAAAACTTAAAGAAAGCAAGACCCATATTGGCCAAGGCCTTACCTTTACCTTCCAAGGCGTCTGGCATCTCGCCCCAGTCAAAAACAGAGTAACGATCACTAAACTTAAAAACCAAGGCCTCACCGACAGATTGAACCTGATAAATGTCCTTTACGCTGCCACGATGAATAAGGTCGCCTATTATGTAATTTTTTGTGGTCATGATGAAATTCTCTTCAGTTTTTCTTTGTGGATGTACTTTTTACTACCCTTTTACTCGCTGTGGTTACGACGTTTTTCGGCAAAGGTTTTGCCCTCACTCACATCTGTTGGGTACTTATTATTCACACAGGCCATGCAAAGGGAGTCACAGTCGATGGCCTCGGCCAAGTCACTTTCATCGAGATAGATGACTTTGTTTGCCCCCACCCATTCAGCAATTTTTTCCAAATCGCGGCCATTAGCAATAAGTTCACTCTCCTCAGGAAAATCGATGCCATAGAAGCAGCCATAACGTAAGGGTGGACAAGTGATGGCCAGGGTAATTTCACCCGCCCCATTTTTCTTAAGAAGTTCAATAATTTTTTGAGAAGTCGTGCCTCTCACCACACTGTCATCGACTAAGAGGATATT
>JAUIBX010000082.1 GCA_030427595.1 Bacteriovoracia bacterium
TGACCAAAATCTCCACATATCAAAGTGGGAGCGTCCTCCAGTTGCCTTTAACCTATAGCGGATAAGGTCAGAGGAGAACTGATTCATCGATTCTGAACTATAATGGCGCCTTTCAGGAGGAAGGCAATAGCCGCCATTTTCAGAAACGGTGATACCAAATTTTTCAATTATGCTCACGGCCTTCTTTTCCGCCCAAGGACCGTTCATTTGGAGGATCATCTCCTCATCAGCAAGGTCTGGGAAGTAAGCGGGGTCAGCATCCTCACCTTTACAAAACTTCAAGTAAGCAAGTTTGAAAACAAGCTCTTCGAAGGTTACGCCTCTTCCGTCACCAATATTTAAAATAAAAAGTGCTTCGTAAACATCTGAGGGGTCAAACTTATCAATCGTTGTGACATCCAAGGAGAACGAGTTTTTTATGTAGTGCTTAAGTTCACCCTTTGTTTTGGAAAACCAATCTTGAGGGCAATCTGAGCCGAAAGCTTTCTTTAGGACTTTGGCGACCGTTTGTTTCTTAGGCATCCTAGTTATAATACCCTCGCGCCAGCGCCAAGCAGTCGCGCTTCCTATTTCATTAATGCAATTATTATTTTCAGCGAGCTCCAAAAGCTGCTCAACGATCCCCGTGGGGGTGAGCTCTGAAGCTGCCATTGTCTGAGTGTCCACTGCCCGAATACTCCTTTTATTTAGTGCTGATCTCTTAAATCATTTTTATCGCTTCAAAACAAAGAAATTGCTGCAAAGTGTAAGATTTGCAAGAAAACCACCCACAAACACATATAATTTCAAATAGTTAAAGAGCAAAAGCTACCGCAAGAAATCAAAAAAGCCGCCCAATCAGGCGGCCTTTTCTTTTTAATCTTTAATCTAGGGTTCTCACAACACCAAGAGAGTCCTGGTAGTTAAGAATCGGTGCATCCTCTCGAATATAAACCTTCCCATCTATCCTCTTGATTCTCTCAGCGTAGAGCTCAAGGGCCATGTCCGTATCAATCAACCCAACCTCCGGGTCACTCGATTCAAGATCAACAACTTCCCCAGCTTCAATGAATTGGTAAGTGCGCCTTTCTCTAGCTACTTGATAGCTTTTAGCCAAGGTGTTGCTACCAAGAAGGCTTTCTGTGTAGTCAGCATTAAGATTTTCTAAACGAAGGTTTCCTTCAAGTAACTCTATTATTTGGTCCCTTGATAAATGCTCTTCAGATAAACCTAGAAGATCTACAGCTTCAAAGTCTGAAACCATATTGAGAATGATTCCTGGACCGCCTCCACCATGGCCTCCACCGCCTTGTGCAAAAGAGCTAAAGGAAAGAATGAGTGTAAGAAAAATTACTATGAATCCCATTTCCAAACCTCCTCTCCTCTAGGAATACTCACGGCAGTAAAACCATAGATTCTTGTTGTACTTGTTTTATCTCGGCCTAATTTAGACTCAAGGTTTCTTTTATCAAGAGCTTTTTTCATGAAGTTTGAATAAAGCTCAATCATTTCTTTTTCAAGTTCAATATGCTCATCATTAGAAAGCTCAACATAAGTGTATCTCCACATATCAAAATGGGAGTTATAACCCACAACTCTGTGTCTAAGCGCCATTAAATAATTAACATTAGATAGGTGTGCTTCAGAGGTTATATAGTTAGTTCCCTCTACCTTATAAAGACCCTGTTCAACTTTATGGGGCATTTTCTCAAGACAATGAAGGACCTTTTTAGATGCCCAAGAAGAGTAAGTATTATGTACATATTCTTCATCTGGCTTCTGATAAAACTCCATCGGATCAAGTGAACTTGCATAACGAATAAAACAGAACGAGTACACAAGTTCGTCAAAACTTCTGCCATCACCAGACGTAAGCAAAACGATCAACAAAGAGTCATAAATATCATCGATAAAATCACCCTCAAGCAGTTTATTAAAATCCTGAAGGCCATAGTTATTCTTTATATACTTTCGTAGCTCACCAGATGTATTTTTAAACCAATCGATTGGTTTATCAGACTTAAAGGCCGCTGTGAGAAGTCTCGCGACGGTTTTAGTTTTGGGCATGCAGGTGATGAGCCCTTCTTTCCAGCGCCAGAGGGTTGCACTGCCGACTTCGCCGATACAATCATGTTGCTTGGCGATTTCTAGCAATTGCTCAACTATCCCTTGCGGCGATGTTTCTATTTCGGCAATTGTTTGAGTCTCCACTTTTCGAGTACCCCTTTGTAATAAATTGATAAGCTTCTTTCCCATCCATGGAATGAGAAAACAAAATCAATATAAGAAAGCTGTAAGATTTACTGGCTACTTTTGGACTTATTTCGAAAATACAATGGCTTAAAATGATCAAGGAATCTTTACCTTGTATAAGATCTGAAATGGGGATTCATAAAAATTTCATTCGCAAAAATGAAATGACTTAATGAAAGAGCTAAGTCCCTGTTTATTAAATAAAAAATTTCATTGCATTTTTAAAATGAAGATTTGAATGAAATTGACGTGAAAAGCGAATAGTTCTTGCGAGAATACTTTCCTAAAACTCCAGCAACGAAACTTGCTAGGAGGCTTACTTGCAACTTTTATCAGACGTTCTTACCAAACACCGTCATCTATACACCTTTCATCTTGAAGAACTCATTCAACGAAAGCTGCAATTCTTTAAAGACCAAGGCCTAAACTCTAGCCTCTATTACACTGCGAGCATCCTCAGCACTGACCATATCATCATGAGTGAATGTGAGCTCAACCGAACCCTTTTCAATATTTTAACTTTTATCAAACATCATAATAACCGCCTTAAAGTGGAGGTCTCAAATGACTCTCACGCTCTAAGGCTTTCTTTTAGCAGCACTGGACGCCGCTTCCCCTCTCGACAAAAAGGACTTTTCTTCCTCTCCTCTCAGAGCTTCAAGGACTCGTACCTCGACTCTGTCACGACACTCGTGCAGGAATCTGGGGGTCAACTGGCCTACTCAAGGACGTCCCCTTTTGAATGGTGCCTCGACCTCCGGATTCCGCTCGTTCCCTACACCAATGAAAAAGACAGCTTTCCCCGCCAGGAAAGATCGCCATATCAGTTGTGTGATTTGCGTAAGGCGCCCTCGAAAGAGGGCGTTTTTTTTAATCGATTTTATGACCGAGTTGCAGCTCTTTAATTTTTGAATACTTTAAAAAAGCAGAAAGAGCATTGATGGTGCAAATGATGAGGCCGTAACGGCCATCAAGAAAGCCACGCTTAAGGAAATAATCTTTTAGAAACTTCAAAATAGGTCTTGTGATAATTTTGAAAAGGCTCGAGCGCGTGCCCATTTGATAACTGGCCTTAGCAGAAATCGTCGTAAACTTATTGGTCTGGCCCACATGATCTGAAATAGAGTCGTAGCTATAGTGAAGAAGATCACCTTTTAAAAACTCTTCCTTTCCAGACTTGAGTTTTAAAATGTCATGAGGATTAAGACCTTCCCAACGGGCCACTTCTTTACGAACAAGCCTTAACTTAGTGTCAGGGTACCAACCACAGTGACGAACCCAAAAACCATTATAATTTGTCAGACGATGAAAACGATAACCATCACTCTTAAAAGATTTCTTCGCTTCCAATATTGAAGCTTCAAGTTCAGGACTTAAGGCCTCATCAGCATCCAGACTCAAAACAAAATCATGGCTACACTGATCAAGAGCAAAGTTCTTTTGCTCGATATGACCCTCAAAAGGGTTTTGCAAAAAAGTAATATTCATGTGTCTTGAAAACTCTTCGACAATTTGTGGTGTCTTATCTGTAGAAAATGAGTCAATTACGACAATCTCATCAGCCACACGCTTAAGGGACTCTATACAGCGTGCGATTTTATCTTCTTCGTTGAAACAGATAATAGCTGCAGATAATTTCTGATCACTTTCCAAAGACAAAATCTCCGTGGTTTCCTATAATTAAACCTGTGAAAAAAAGTATTCCCAAAACATTGCTGGTTGTCAAAAACAGAGCGCTTGGGGACTCTATCATGGGTCTTTCAACTATTCAGTACCTTAAAAAAGAACTCCCTGATACTAAAATTATCTATGGCGTCCCTAAGTGGATTTATCCTCTTTACCGAGATGTTGGAACCAGCGCTGATGAAATTATTCCTCTTAGCTTTAAAACCATGGGGGACTGGTTAGAAAGTCGAAAGGTTATTAAAGAGCGAAATGTCGATCATGTCCTTGAGCTCTTTCAAAGTGGCCGAACGGCAAAGTTTTTTAATCTGTGGAGAAAGCTCGGTGGTCCCAAATACGTATTCCATAATCATCATGAAAAAGAAGGTAACGTCCACGACCAAGGGGTGATTAAATCCAATATTCAAAGGGACCTTGATGGCGCTTGGACATTTTATGGCTCTGGAGATAGTCCACCGAATTTTCTCCAGATTTCCCCTTACCTGAAAAGAAGACCTGAAAATAAAGGACACTTTGTTTTAGGAGTTGTGGCCACAAGGCAAACCAAGATGTGGCCCCTATCGTACTATGCTGAACTCACCCACCTTATTAGTGAAAAATTTCCTGATAAAAAGATTCTTATTCCACTTGGTCCTGGTGATGGAGAAATTGAGGGACAACTAAGAGGAAATGTCTCGGACAATAGTGAGTTTCTCAAAGTCCCTTTAAGCGAACTCCCCAAGAAGCTTGCTGGCGCCAGACAATATATTGGCAATGATACTGGGCTTAAGCATATTTGTGTCGCCCTTAATATACCGACCTATACTCTCTTTGGTCCGGAGCCACCAACCGAGTGGCACCCTTACGACCCTCAAAAACACCCCTATTATTTTCGTGAACCCCTTGAATGCCGTACCCGTGAAGCCCATTACTGTGGCCTAAATACTTGTCAGTCGATGATTTGCTTAAATGAGCTTAAACCTTCGAATCTACTAGAGAAGATTAACTAATTTCTCTCTATGTGCCGATAAATTTCATTGTTGAGATATCATCTCCCTTATAAGGAGCTCGCTATGAAACTCGTTAAAGTTGTTGCTGCTGCATTATTTATGACTTCTTTATATGGTCAAACCCTAAGTTTTGGGGAAAAGCCATTTCCGGATGAAGGGGACTTTAGAATCAACCCTGAGGCGATTGCTGCCTACAATGCCCTCACTAACTTTGGTACGATTTGGCCAAGTCATTATGAGTTAGATCGCCATATTAATGGAGACCAAAGCCTAACTGCTCAGCTGGCCACTCCCCCTTGTGCCATCTGTGGGGTCCAAGAAGAGCTTGAATCACCTGCCGGTGCTCCTTTTAGCGAAGAGCTAGGCGACTATAGCAATATGACAGAAGAAAGAAGAGCCGAGCTGGTTCAACTCATTATGGAAGAAGGTCCAGAAAGGCACGCCAAAACCACTCTTGATCTTCCTGGTGGAACATTTGAAGTCTTTAATGATGCTCTTACCTTACCTGATGGGATTTATGTGAATTTTACTTATGGTGAGGCCAGAGAGGTTGCGGACCGTTGGGGTTGCCGCCTTCCTAACTATGATCAAGCCGAAGCGATTAGAAGGCACGCTGAAGAACAAAATGCTGTCTACAATGCGAGAACTCGTCCATGGGCGCCAGACGTCCTTCCCAATATGAGAGCAATGATGGCCGATCCTGAAATGAGAGAGAGGGCCGAGGAAGGAAGAACCCGCCTCATTAATGGTCATTTCAAATGGTACATAGACGATGGCAGTAATGACTTTCGCTTCTATGGCTTTCGCGCTCCCCCCAACTGTTATGGAGCTTCTTCAACTCCCTACTGCCAGAACCGTGGCTCAAGTGGAGGCCACGACACAGATTGGATTGATTACTCTCAATCCGTCAGACTCATCTGTCCAGCCCAATAGCGAGGTTTTAAAAATAGCTGCCCACCTTTGTGGGCAATTTTCCTTTCAAGTAAACTCGCCTAACCCCCTGTATTTACATTAAAAACTTTAGAATTTCATTAATTTCTCCGATATAAGAGATTATAGCCCTATCCTATGAGGGTGGAGATAGTCATGAAGTTGAAGTTGATGTCCATTCTTATTTTTACTGCTGGCCTAATGGTCGGTTGCGAACCCCCACAGCAAAATCCAGGTACAATGCCACTAGAGTTTCGAAGCAATCCCGATGCTCAGGCCGCATTCAATAGAGTCACCGGTGGTGGCACGACCTTTCCTAGTCACTTTGACCTCGATGAGGAAATTAATGGGCGCCACAGCTTAACAGAAACAGTGGCAACTCCTCCTTGCGCCACCTGTGGCGTCGAAGAGGGTGAAGAGTTTAGCGGGAATCTTGGAGACTATTCCAATATGACCGAGGCGCGCAGACAGGCCCTTGTTAGACTCATTATGGAAGAAGGTCCAGATAGACATGCCTCCACAACCTTAGATCTGCCAGGTGGAAGGTTTAAGGTCATGAATGATGCTCTCACTCTTCCAGACGGTACTTATGTAAACTTCACATTTGGAGAGGCCAGAGAGGTTGCGAGAAGATGGGGCTGTCGCCTACCTAATTATGATCAAGCAGAAGCTATAAGAAGGTATGCTGAACGCCAAGGAAGTGTTTACCAAGCACGAAGCCATTCTTGGGAAAATGGTATTCATAATAATATGAGTAGAATGATGACAGATCCTACGATGAGGCAAAGGGCCGAAGCTGGGAGAACCCGTCTGATCAACGGCCATTTTAAATGGTATATTGACGATGGCAGCAACAGCTTTCGTTTTTATGGCTTTCATGCCCCACCCAACTGCTACGGAGCCTCTTCAACCCCTTATTGCCAAAATCGTGGCTCAAGTGGTGGTCACGGCAATAGCTATATTGACTACTCCCAATCAGTAAGACTCATTTGTCCAGCGAACTAATTCATATAAGAAGTGAAAGCATAAGCTCCTGACAAGAGGTCTTTAAAGTGACTCGCCCACCTTTGATAAAGGGACGTGCATCCTTCCAAAATTGGGTTTTCTCCTCAGGACTTAGCCCTAATTCTTCCACCACAACACGGACAAAATTATCACGCCATGCCTCTGGCGTTTGATGATCTTTAAAGTCCGGTCTTTGAATATTAGTAAGCTTAAAGGCCTCTAAAAAGTATTGCCAGTCACTATTAAAAGCACGCTTAAAACGGGCTTTTTCGAGGTCAGCGCCCTCGGTACGGTAGTAACCCTTCTCGATGATGATTTCTTTTATTGCCTGAGGTAGAGGTCCATCAGGATAGACCCCATCAGCAATACTCTTTCTGATAAAGCTCGATGACGTGCCATCTTCCATACCTTCAGGAATCAGCTGAACCACATTGGGTCGGTCAGGAAACTCTACTTCTTGAAGTTCTGGTCTTGGCATGATGACCCACTTTTTTGTGGCGTCTTCTTGTACTTCTGGCGGTAGCAAGTCCCAGCCGTCACCTCCAGTGACACCCCAAATTTTCTTGCCCACAGTTTCTTGAATTCTCATTTTTAAGGGTTCTTTGCCGTCGACAGGCTCATTGACGAAAACAATATTGTCGGCGTGACTTGAAAGTCCAGCTTTCAACATTTCCATGCGCTGATCGATTGAGGTGAGATAGTTCTTAGGTCCTCGTGTATTGAGAACAACGTAGACCTTTTCAAAATTATAGTCGTCGATAAGAGACTTCACCGTACTTAAGTGAGAACGTGTTGGAGGATCAAACGAGCCCGGAAAGAAAGCTAATTTACCATCTATTTCCTTGAAGCTTTCGACATCAATGGCCAGTGTTGCCTGTCCAAGGACAAGACCTAAAAGAATTAAGATAGAGACAAGAAAACCACTTTTCTTCATGCTTCACCCAAGGGCTTAAATTTTAAAGTGGCGGGAAATTAGCTGAAAACGGGGTCAGGATCAATATGGGTGGTAAAAAACACTCAGTTGTGAGGTGGCACGCACGGGAATAAAGCTCTGGAATTGATATTCTAAGAGTCTTAAAGTTCTATCACCATGAGCGATAAGAAAGATTGACTCATCATTAACTTCGATAATCTTTTCTAGGATGTAGGAAACATCAGAAGATTCGCTAAAGTCATAGATAAAGTAGATTGAAGACTTGGGAAGTTCGAAATCTGCCTCTAAAACATCTTGGTAGAGAATTTTAGAGGTCTCCATCTGATGAGAGTCATAAACTCTTTGCGCCTCTTGCTGGCGCTTTTTGACGACTTCAAAGCCAATAAATTGAGCCTCCGGGAATAGGGCTTCCTTAACGAAAGCAACCCGACCATAGGCCGCACCAATATCGACTATATTCTTAACGACAAACTCCTGTGCTTTTACAAAGCTAAGAGCACTTAAGATGTCACAATATGGGGTCTGGAGAATATCGGGGTCTAAGCCGATCCAAGCTTCAGTGTCGGGAAAGTAATCTTTTTGCTGCCCACAGGACATGCTGAGATCATACTGTCGGTATTTTTGATTGAGTTTATTTTCTACGCGTTTGATACGAAAGCCGAGTTTCTTATCAAGAAGAGCGGCATGCTGACGGGGGCGCATCCCCGAGGGAAGACGAAAAAGGGATCCCGAAGGATCCCTATAATTCAAAGCTTAAGCCTTTTTTACTTGAACAGCACAAGGACCTTTACGGCCTTCACCGATCTCAAACTCAACCTTGTCACCATCTTGAAGATTGGCACCTGGTTGAACACCAGTCATGTGAACGAAAAGATCTTGTCCACCGTTGTCTGGAGTAATAAATCCGAAACCTTTTACTTCATCAAAAAACTTTACTGTACCTGTACTCATAAATACTCCTATGAGGTTTAGGACGTCATCTCACAATTGAGAACACGCCAAATAAATAAAAATGTCGAACTCGATTGTGATGAAAAGAAAAACAAGAGGGCTTCAGAAAAAAACTTGGTCGGTCTAAATACTAATGCAACTTTTGAAGAACTATATCAAAAATCTTTATCAACAAGTGCAGGGTATCACATATCGGTATAAAACACACTATTATTTGTCTAAACAGGCTTTTGCCTGTTCATGGTAGGCTAAGCCTATGAAAATCCAAAGCCAATGCCCCGAAAATATGATCCCGCACACCTTTGAGAAGGTATATCCCTTTGGTTCTGGCAAAATTGAGAAAGTGTGGGAGCGCCTTAATAAGCGAGAAACCTTTTGCGCAGGCCAACCCTTTCCCTACAAAGTTGAATTTGAAAGTGGAAAAAGCACGGGTGACTTCTATGAAGGGGAATTGAATATTCATCACGGGCCACTTCTTTCTGTTCATGGAGCTATTGGTAAAGTTGAAAATAACTATCGAGACCTTCAATATTTCTACGGCTCTTATGTCCTAAGCTTTCGTTTGGTCAGGCCTCATCGCCTGGAGTTCTTTCGCGAAGGAAGCCATTTAAGAGTGCGCTTAAGCTGCTACGTCAGGCCATGGTTTAAAGGCTGGTGGCAGCGAGGAAATGAGTTCTTTTGGTCTTTCTTTGAGAGAACTGTTTCTTAAGACGACGCCAAGCAAAACCCTTTTCATGAACTAAGCCCTTAAGTATTCTAAGAGGGTGAAAATCAACGAAAAGCTTATAGAATTACCAGAGAAAACACTGTGGATTTCGGCCTGTGTGCTGACCACCATAGTGGCGTGGTTTTCTCAAGGTTTTCACCACTTCGATGAGCACTTTCAGATCATTGAATTCATGAATCTTAAAATTGGTGGCACCAAGGCCTCAGAGCTTCCATGGGAATACCACAAACAATTGCGTCCTTGGTTCCAACCTTATCTCTACTACTTTATTGATTGGCCCTTTCGTTCTTTAGACCTTTCTCCTTTTTTTAGGGCCTTTATTCTTCGTTGGGTGACGGCCTTCTTTGCTCTTTATTGTGGATTTATTTTTTATCGTAGGATTATTTGTCGCCACTTTAGTGACTTTTCAAAGCCCATTCTTATTGTCTTTCTTTTCACATGGTATATGCCCTATATCAATGTGCGTGCTTCTAGCGAGGGGCTCTCAATCTCTCTCTTTCTCTTAGGCCTTGCCGTCGTTTTTGATGAGCAAAATCTAGCTCGAGTTTTTGGAGGAGCTTTTATCTTGGGTTTGAGTTATCTTGCTCGCTTTCAAATGGGTCTACCTATAGCTGTCTTTTGGTTTTGGGGAATTTATCAAAGATGGTCAGTAAAAAAGCTCTCTTCTTTTGCAGCGGCAATCATATTGATCTTTATCTTGGGATATTTCATTGATTCACAAGGCTATGGAGAGACCTCCTTTCCTTTGTGGAATTACTTCAAGTACAACTTCCTCGAGGGAGTTCTTGACCAGATGGGGACAAGCCCATGGTATAAGTATATCGAATGGGCCGTGGTCAAGCCGATCCCTCCGATCAGTCTTATTTTAGTTTGCGGTATTCTCGTTTTTTGGAAGAAGTACTATAGAGGAAAGGAATCATGGCTCACATGGATTACCCTTAGCTTCTTTCTCTTTCATTCATTCATTGGCCATAAAGAAGCCCGCTTTATTTTCCTTGTCGCCTATCTGGCGCCCTTGATGACTCTAGTCGCTTTTGAGAGACGTCGTATTCCCAATTGGATCTGGGTCCTAAACTTCATTTTGATTCTTGCAACGTTAAAGCCGGCCAACAGAGTGATTCCTCTTTACACGTTCTTTTATTATTCAGACATAGAGAAGCTTTATTATGTCGATGAAGACCCCACAAAGCTTGTTGGCCTAAGGCTTAACTTCTATATGAAAGATGGCTTTGAAACAGAAGAGCTTACTAGCGATTCTCTTGTCGGTAAGACAATATTCACCAAACGATACAACTCAACCCAACGTTTTCTCGAAAATGAAAGTTGCGTGAAGATTTATTCAAACTATCCTGATTTTATTTTTAAGATTGAGTCCCTTAAAAAGTACCTCAAAAAATCAAAGGTCATGGGAGTGTTTAAGTGCAGTTAATCAATAACAATAAGTGGATATATGTCGCTCTCGTCTGCCTTGTACTCTATTTTCAACACTCTTGGGTTCCAGGTATGTTTCATGATGGCTACCTCTATGTTGCCTTTGGAAAGAATGCTGCAGAGAGAGGACATTGGTTAATTCCTTTCCTCTCAGAAACTGAATATCCTCGATTTGATCATCATCCCGTCTTTTATTTCATTCTAGAAGGTCTATGGTTTAAGATCTTTAACTTTTCTTGGACTTCAGCTCGTGTCTTTGGCCTTTTATGGATGTTGGCCTCGGTGCTTTCCTTTTATGGATTACTCAAGAGGAAGTTCTCTGAGAAGCTGGCCCTAACGTCGAGTTTTATTTTGCTTCTAATGCCAAGCCTTTTAAAGAAGTCACGCTTCCCTAATTTAGACTTTCCTTTACTTCTCTCCGCCATTGTCATCATGCTCTTGGTGGTTAAAGCTCCCAAAGAAAAACTTGGTAAAACGTGGTTCATCATAGGACTCTTTGGTGGCCTAGCTCTCCTTATAAAAGGTGCATCGGCTATTTTTATCATGGGTATCACAGGGCTCTACCTCCTCCTTTCAAAGGAAGATAGACCTCAGCTCACGAGCCCATGGCCTTATTTCGGCATTATTCTTTCCTTTGGGATTTTCGCTCTATGGCCACTTGCTCTTTATCTCGATGGTAATATCAGCATTTTTCAAAGCTATTTTGAGGGACAGGTCATTGGCTCCGTAATTAAAGGACGAAATCTGCCTGAGACAGATTATCTGCTTTATTTTAAACACCTTCTCAAGACAACTTTGCCTTGGCTCATTCTTGCCGGTATTGGTTTCAGATCTTTTCGTGAAAAAGAAAAGTCTTTATTTACCCTATCCCTTGTCTGGCTGCTTCTTCCCCTCTTTGTCTTTTCTCTCATCAGGGTTAAATACAGCAATTACCTTATTCCCCTTTATCCTCCCATTGCCATTCTTGCTGGTTACCAGCTAACAAGATTAAAAGATGAAACCTATAAGAATGTCTCTAATGGTTTCAAAGGGCTTATGGTTTTAGTCACACTTGTTCTTTTGATCTTCCCCGTCACCAATAAACCGAGAAGACATGTGGAAACCTTCGATATGTTTAAGCAGCTTGAGGACAATAACTTTAAGCCAGATAAAGTAGTCTTTGTAGATACAGACTATGAGTATTATTCGACAGTTTCTCTATTCTCTATTTTCTATAAAGGTAATCCCTATCGAGTTGACTCAAGTAGTCTCTCTTCGAATCTCTCTAAGCTTAATAACTCTCTTTTGATAGCTCCAATAGGAAATACTTTGAATGAAAAATATGAGAACATAAGAAAATTAAAAGACTACCCTCAAAAAGGGGTAAGTATCTATTTCAATCCTTAATATGATTCAAGAAAAACACCTAAAAATTTTTAAAAATACAGTTATTGCCATTGGGGTGGTTTTTACCTTTGTCATACTTGCCGCCAATATCAAGAGGTCTCTTAACTTTGGCCTTCCAACCTATGATTACGGAATCTATCAGCAGGCCATTTTTGAAATTGCTCATCAAAAGAAACTAAACCCCTTCATGTCAGTTCGTGATGAGTATGTTTTTAATGACCACTTTATGCCCATTCTTTTAACAGCGGTACCAGGTGTTTGGTTAACCAATTACGCCAATTGGTTTCTCACCTCCTATGAGTGGCTTTGGTATGTGCTCTTTCTCGTCATGGTCTTTTATCTTACGAGGAACTCCCCGCCAGAAGAAAAACTTGGTGCTATGGTAGCGGCTTTCTTTTGTAAGGGGTGGCTCTTTGCCCTACACTTCTCCGCTCACCCTGGCCCCTGGTCTGGAGTCATCTGGCTTATCCTCGTTTATGGAATCGTAAAAAGATATAAGCGACTTATTCTATGGAGCGCTCTAAGTTTAATCCTCTTTCGCGAGTCCTATGTCTTTTGTCTTTTTTCACTAGGACTATATTATCTCGTCTTCGATGACAAAAAACTTGGCGCAAAGATCTTTGGTTTCTCTTTAGCTTATATGTTCTTTCTCTTTTACCTAAGAGGAATTCTTATCGGACCGAGTTTTAATTATGCCGAAAGACTTCTAAGGCCATTTATAGCAGACCCTGTTGCAGGAACCATCAACCATTTAAAAACATTTAAGTACAAAATGGTCTTCAAGCTCTTTCTTCCCTATTTAATACCTTTAGTTATTTGGGCAAAGGAAGCAAAAAGAGAAGGTAAATTCTCTAGTCCCTACGTTGCGACCTTTATGCTTATCACTCCCTATTACGCCATGCACTTTTTATCTAATAAATTCAACTATCAGTATGGTGTTGCTGCAGTGGTCCCTCTTTTATCCCTTACCATCTTCACTGGAACTTTTAGAAAGGTGTATGCATTCAATAGGTACCTCTACGCTTTAATGACTATCCTGTTTCTTTTAAATGGTACGAGCTATTACAAGAAATTTTGGTCTTTTTTCACTCATCGATATGACAATGGCTCAGTCACTTCCGCATCTTTTAACAATGAGCTTAAAACTATTCAGGATATTTTGCATAGAATACCCAAGACTCAAAAGATAGTATCCACAAGCTTCTTAACTGCAAGAATGCTGCAACCGGGGATGACTAATGTTCATACTGTTGAGGAATTTATGAAACATCCTAAATATTTTGACATTTTAGTTTATCAAAAGCACAAGACCTTCCCACTCGACCCCAATGGACGCTCAAAACATGAATATATGATGGAAACTTGTAAAAATATGATCTCAGAGGTCCTATTTAATTCAGATTATTACTTTATTGCAAGAGGTAAGTTTTCGAGACCATGCTACGTACGAAATCATCAATAAAAATGACTATTATTTTTGCGGGAATTTTCTTTCTCGCACTTTTTACGGTCAAACATTACTTGAATATAAAGATGGGTTTACAGTACCCCATTGATTTTGCGATTGGGGAACATAAAACAATGATTAGCCGGTTTACAATCCCTAAGAACCTAAGCATTGCCGAATTGCCAACGCCGGTACACATTAAATTGCCCGACAACTCCGCTTCCGTGTTAATCAACTACCAGGCATTGGGAAACACCATTACCGTAACCTATAAATTTTCACGT
>JAUIBX010000083.1 GCA_030427595.1 Bacteriovoracia bacterium
AAAAGAAGGAACCATGGCAAGCCGAGCTCTTTTGATGAGTGAAAAGCTCTTAGAAAATAGAAACGACCTTGCAAAAGAGCTAGGTCGTGAGTTTCCTCATGCAAAAATTATAGAGAGAATCCCTGATCTTATAGCTGATCGTTGTAAGAGCTTACGTCGTCAAGTTCTATGAAAAATCCCATTTAATTTTAAATTTAGGGGTTGATCGATTGAGTTTAAAAAGTTGTTACATGTAGGGTGTAAGGGAAGAGACTGGTACGATTTCTCTTGGTATGTGAAGAATAACTGCTCACCTAATTTAAGATTATTAGAAAATTCATTAAAACAACTTGGCCCTTGGAAAAATAGAGATATACACCTTGATAGTGAATTTTTAAAAAATGCGTTAATAGAAAAAATCGACTCCCTCGATTGGGAAGATATAAAAGCTGATGTGAGAGTATTTTTAATGCCGGACAAGGCCAAATCATTGGATATCTGGAGTGCCGAATACTTTAAGAGCAAAGTAAAAAAAATGACTATCTAACCAAACTCAAGACTGGGCGTCTGCCCCTGGCACCTATTTGTTGCGAATGAGATAATTTCGAACAGTCCTCCGAAAATATCAAGGTAATCCCGCTATACCCTCCAAAAAAACAAAGAGCTTAATTGATTGATTTTATATTTCCTACCTATAGATAATCTTCTTCATCAAGGCTTGCAACAAAATCCAAAAACTCCTGTTTTTGATGAGGCTCAATGAAAGGATTACTTAACCACTCCTCTGGGGAGCTTGGTAGCTTTGAGAAAAATTCTTGATCCATATTTTTTTCGATAACCTTCCGAACTTCTTTGTAGATCTTCTCCGATTCATGTGAGGCTTTGCCGTACAAGTATTTCTGATTCAAGCGGCGAACTCTATCGTCCTGAACGCCTAAGACATTCACTAAAAATTCATCATCTTCGCTTCTTGAAATTGAATTTTCTTTATAATAATCATCAATATCTATCCCCTTTATGAACTTCATATAAGGTTCAGAAAGCTCACACCACTCATCAAAGTAAGGATTAATGAATCTCTCTTTTGGACCATAGTGAACTAATGGCGCGATAAATTTGACTCTTCTTTTTAGCTCCTTTTGTGAACTGGGGAGATTATCTATCCGAGATGAAATCAACCCCTTTAATAAGGGGTCTCGGCCCCACAAGACTTGGCACACAGCTCTCTCGACTTCTTCTGTGGCGAAGCCAGACTCAAGTAAGAGCGATAATACCTCTACAACAAGAAACTCATCCTGATCGTATGCTTTATTAAGCTGACGCCACTTACCCAAAAGAAAATCTTGGAGAGAATTATTTTTACTGCGAGAAATGACTTTTTCTAAATAGTTCTCACAAGAGCATAGCAATACCTCATCATCCTCTTGGCATAATTCAACATAAAATTCAAAGATATCCTCAAAGGGTGTAGGATCACTAAACCAGGTGGCAAGGCGTATCGTCCTGTCGGCAAACTCATAATGATCTTCATAAAAATCATCAGGCATAGCTTTGTATATTTCAAGATACTTCTTTATACGGAGGTTTAGGCTTAGGTCAGCAGGGTCTTCACCCTTTAAACTTAGTACAGATTCTAGAGTTGGCGTTTTCACTTTAAAAAATTCTTCAACTGGCGTCATTTGGTATCCATCACAAAGTTGCATAATCTCATTCGTCAACATTAATGATCATATAATACCAATGGGTACCATGCCAATGAGGAACAGGTCGCTTTAGATAGATTGCCCAAAACGACCTGGCACCTTTTGGTTTACTCGGAGGCGGTACCACGGACGGATGCGCCACCGCCTTGTGGATTACTGCCACTATCACGAAGGATATTTTCTGAGATTAGCTGTGCTTGGCCTTGGCACTTTCTCAAGGCCTCTGTCTTTTTCTGAGCATAAAGATCCTTCTTTCTATTCCAATAGTCCTTCTTACGATCTTTCTCTTGGTCAAGTCTTCTCTTTGCTTGAATTTTTTCACTCGCAGTAAGACCCTCTTGAGTATGGATACGATCCTTTTTCTCTTCATAAGCTTGTTCAATTTCATTTATCTTTTCTTGAACCTTACTGGGAAAGTTACTGACATTTCCTTCAAGGCCTGGTTTGAGTTGATTTGGATTGCCACCCAAGCTATCGCGAGAATTTCGTTGCGATAAGGCGATAATGGCCTCATTGGAATCCTCAGAAGTATTTTGTTCCATAAGGTCCCATTTACCTAAATCAAAGCCATTACTTGCGCCATTTCCAGACTTCTTTTTAATTTTCAAGCTAACTTTTTTTCCCGAAGGAGTTTGAAAAGATACTTTAAAATCAGATTGATTTTGTGAATCGCTACCGTATTGTCTTTGAATCTCGTTTTTTATTTCTTCTTTAGAAATTTCAAAACTACTATTCGCATCTGTGATCGCTACTTTACCAGAGCCAGAACTAACAACAGTAATACCATCACCCTTTTTAATCTTTCCTGGCTTATCAAAAGAGTCCCCATCTGAAGTCAGAGGAACTTCAAAAAAACCAAGCTCCTTTAAACACTTATGTTTAACATTTGAAACATTTTCCTCTTCACTTGGACATCCATAGACCTCCCCATTCCCTGTCACATCCTGACAGGGAACAGAACCACTCGTAAGCCCATCGGCCAGGGTGGGCGAAGACATCCCAAGTATTAAAGTAAAAGTAACAATCTTATTTTTAATTTTAGGCACAAAATTCTCCTTGAAAACAAACTAGTGAAATTACATTTATTCTTCGGCATCTAAGTTTCGAAAATAAAGGTAAATTTTTAGAACCAAAAGGCGCCATATTCACGTCTTTCTCCTCATTTAATCATAGGGGCGCATCAGGTCGTAACTACTTCAATTTGGTGTAGTGAGGGACAAACTCATGACTGGGCGTCTGCTCCTGACACCTTATGAATTATTAACTAGGTGTATGGGGGGATGTGTGCTAGATTGTAGACATTAAATAGAATTTTACGACTGGTCATACATTTCTTTCTCATTTTTTGAATCATTTGTTTCTCTAATTTTAAAATCTCGTTCAAATTTATAAATTTCGTGCACGCCCTCAACGATTGAGGATAGTGCCATATAAAGGAGCTCTTATGAGTTTCGGTGAAGGTCAAAAAGGACCTTGCGCTGTTCAAGTTAAAAAAGCTTAATTCCAAAAACAACCCACTCGAGTCCAATAAAACTTTGGACTTGAGTAGGTTCTAAATAATTAAACACCCCATCCTAGTCGAGAAAATCGACAAAACCTGATATTTAATTCTGCTTCACAGGAAATTAGTTACTTTTTCTAGGGATAAGTTTAACGATACCTTTATGGTGGTGATGCCGAGCATGAGGATGGAAATTCTCTGTATGAAGCCAAATGGGGGATTCCTCAGAAGCCCCTTTCGGAAAGGCCTCTAAAAACTTGAAGAAAATATGACCTAACTTATTGGTCCTCTTCCTAAAGACAGTATTCTCACACGTCGCTTTGTAACAACCTTTCTTTGAGCGAGAAAAGACAACCTCAAGGCCTGAAATAGGCTCATTAGAAGTTTTGCTATAAATAGTAAGCTTTCTATATGAAGCATCTATTATAACAGGAGTCATTTCAACAGTATTCACTTCGTTAGGTCTAAGGTTTTCGCCAATATGTACTGAATGGTAACCCGGTATATTAACTCTAACCAAACCTTTAGGGTGATGAAAAAAAGAAGAAAAATCGACTAATCCATTTTCATCAGATACCAAGGAATATTCCATTTCAGTGCTGGGGCATGGATCGTCAATGCAACGGATAGTATTTTTTCTCACTAGAATAATTTTGGTGTTAGATAAACTAGCGCCCGACAAAGCATCGAGAAAATGAAGTTTGAAAGCGTAAATATTTAAAGGGAAACAAAAAATAATCCCCAATATCAATAGAGGCATCTTATGATTATGACCTATTATAATGTTTAAATTTTTTAAATTAATTACCATAATTAATAAACAATTTTTAAATCAAGGATAGAACATTCGTTCTGAACTATCGCAATACTACCCACTGTAGAAAATATTGTTATATCCCCATCGGGGCCTGCCATAGTGCCAACTGAGGATACGATATTATAAAGCTTAGCTGGATAGATAAAATCATCAGAGTATTTAAACTTACCATCTACAAATACAGCATCAGTTTCTTGAATTTCTACAATTTGACTCTCGTTACCAATTGAGTAGATGGACTTAACGGCGGGAGTGACAATTTTGACAAGTTTTGATTCACACTCACTGCCCCATACTGCTTGGACGGAGAGCATTAAGATTACAAATAGACCGCACATTTTTTTCATGAATAACATCCTTTTTTAAGTTGAATCCAATACAACAAGTTCACAATATTCCATAACCTAATGCGGATACTAGGTTGGTAGTAAAACCTACAAAGCAATGATTAAAAATTTTACACTTTAATTTTCCATGGTCTTTAATTGGCAAGTGTTCAATTTTTAATCACTTTAAAGCCCTAAAATATTGATATTTCTTAGCGAAATTGGCCTTCAGTTTGCTGCTTCTAAGAGCATGAAAGAAGTACGTTTCCTATCAATTATTGGGTTATCCCTCATCATTTTCAGCTCTTGGAGTATGACCGAGGAAAGCCCCCTTCAAAATAGCAGTTTTGAGCGAGGGCAATGGCTTGCTAAAAAGGCAAGCTGTACCGCTTGCCACACAGGTAAGGATGGCCTCGAGTTTGGTGGAGGTTATGAAATTCAATCTCCTGTAGGACTTTTTCGTACCCCAAATATTAGCTCCTCAAAAGAATACGGCATTGGAACCTGGAGTTTTGAAGACTTTGACCAGGCAGTAAGAAAAGGCATTTCTCCTCAAGGCCAACATTATTTTCCAGCTTTTCCCTATCAACATTTTGCCAAACTTAGTACGGAAGATGTTAAGGCGTTATATGATTACATTCTTTCAAGGCCCGCCATTGAAAAGAAAAACTCGCCCCATCGCTTTGATAAGGCGCTTTTAGATAATTCTTTTGGTCTGAAAATGTGGCGAAACGTCTCTTTCAGAGAGTTTTCAAACCCTGTAAAAAACTTTCTCTTAGGAACTAAGGATTTTGATCAATCCTACCCTCAATATAAAGAAGTCAGGCGACTCAATCTCACCAAAGAAGAAGAAGGCCTTTTTCAAAGGGGAGCCTATCTTACTGAAGCTGTTTTTCATTGCAGTATGTGCCACACTCCACGACGCTATGACCCTCTTTTGAAAAAGGTGGCAACAGCACCACTCGTTAATTTTTGGATGGGGGGCTCAAGAGGTGCCCCTAACATAACTCCTAGTGAAAAATATGGTCTAGGAAAATGGACGAAAGACGATTATGTTAATTTTTTTAAAACTGGGATCAGACCAGATGGAAGGAAGATGACTTCCTCTGGTATGGATATCGTCATAGAAGAAACGAAAGACTTAAGTAAGAAAGATCTTGATAGCTTAATTTTTTACCTCAGAAAGCTTCCTCCAGTAGACAGATACGATAAGGAGGACTTTAAATGAACCTTATTAAGACCTTATTACTATGTTTCATTGCCGTGACCTTTTCAAAGGAGGTCATGGCCCGAACGAAAATTAATTGTGATAGCGCGGATGCACAGAGAATTTATCTAGAAAATATCATTCAAAAGATTATCGCAAGAGACCTTAACTACACTGGCCACGACCAAATTCTAAGTAGGATTAAGCGTTGTGACAGCGCTGAGTTTTATAAGAAGCTCAATCAAAATCAGTGTTTAACTAACTTAAAAAAGTTTTCAGAAAGTATGAGGTATGAGCAAAGACCAGGACATGCTTATGGCTTTCTCATTTCCGATGAGGAATATTTTTCAGATCCTGATAGAGCAAAATATTTAGAATTACCTAAAATATTTAAAAATGGTCTTCCCGATAATTGGCGTGCCCTAGTAGAAAAAGAAAATCGTAATGGTGCTAACTGGGAGTTCGTTCGTTTTCGCTCTCGCTTAGTCCAAAACATGCCTAACGTTAGTTACGATCGCCTTACTTTCATGAGGCAAACTGAGACATATGACCAGTGGATTCAATTTACTTTGCAGGGCTTTGATGTGATGGAAAGACAGCTTCCTGGTGCCTTTGCTTATATAGACCTCATAACCATGGTCAAAAAAGACAAAAATGGTCAGAAGTTAAAAGTTCCCAAAATACTTTTTAAAGAGTTTCAACGAGATATCAAAGGCGAACAACCTGTTCTTAAAAAAGCATCTGTAAGCTGCTACTCATGTCACCCTAACGGGCCAAGACCTATCAGGCCAGACCCTTCAAGTGTGGATTCACAAGAAATGGAAACTCTTGAGCGATGGAATAAAATTATGTCAAGTTATGGTGGTATAGATTTTGATGGGGCCATTGACGTTAAGGCCCATGGGCCTGCCTATGGTAAAAACGGTGGTCAGTTTAGCTGTACTAAGTGTCACAATGGTTTTGAAAGTGCCAATCAACAAACAAATTCAGATTCATGGCATTTCTGGGGACGTGAGGTTTTAAATTATAGAACCAACCCAACTCACATAAAGGCACGCATGGTAGAGATGTTAGAGATGCCTACTTATGTTAATGAGCTCCCCTTTATGAAAACTTATCTTTCTGCCCTTGAAGCCGCTAAGAAAGACGACATACAAGATAGAATTAAATCTCGCTCACTAACAGGTGTTTCTTATCAATTGCAAGAGGCCTTCTCCACAGGAATTGAGTCCTACTTATACAATATTAAGGAAGAGGGTGCCATTACTGATCAGATTTTTCATCAGGCCATGTTCGAAGTCAAAGATATGAAGTCCATTATGAAAAGGGTCCATCACGAAATGGATAAGGCCTATAACAGAGAACTAAGAAGCTGGTTGCTAGGTCTTAGTAACGCCAATTGTTTAAATCTTATCGAGAACCAAGCTAAGGAATAATTATCAAATTAGAAAAGCGACTAACATTACTCGCATTTTTAGGACTTTTGACAGTCTCCAGTGAATCTTTTGCTGGTTTAGGAAGAGTGATCCCAAACTCAGAATTATCACCTAACCTGTGTTTATTAGATTTTTCTAACAAAGAGGACACCCACTACAAAGGAGTTTGTAGCGGCATCCTCATCAACTCACAAACTATTTTGACGGCCGCTCATTGCTTAGAAAGAGAAATGCCCCAAACTATTTTTTGTGGACCAGAGCTAAAGGAAGTTCACTTTAAAAAGATGCCATCACCCCATCCACGCTACAGCAGAGAAGTTGTTATTAACAATGTAGCGATTCCGACTTTTGATATAGCAACTATTTCGCTAACGACTTCAACCAGAATTAAGCCTCTTGAGCTGGTGTCCTTTGACCAGCTAAAAAGAAACTCACGAGATCAACAAGATTGTGGTTTTTTTGGTTTCTCTCAGCTACTAGGCAAACAAAAGACGCCCTTTTCGAGCTTTCCTCGTGGATGGAAAGTTGACCTAAAGAACTTTAAGAAATTGGAAGGACAAAAGATTCTGCAAATGGAGGGGCTTAAGGCGCCAGGAGCTCTTCTTCAAGTGGGAGATTCAGGTGGCCCACTCATGTGCCTTCGTAATGGCTCTTGGCAGCTGCTAGGAATTAACTCCTCACGAGACTTTGATACCAACTCAAACTTTATGGCGGTCTCTGAAATCGATTTTGTCCAAAAAGCAAAGGACTCTTCAGAAACCCATGTTCTATCGGCCAATTTCATTGAAGAAACTAAAATAAATTCTCTCAGTCATGAGTTTAATGAGCTCAAAAGAAAGATTTCAAGGCTAAAACTTGATCTTGAATATCTCGATAAGAAAGTAGGTAAAATTGAAGAGCTTATCATCAGTAAAGCTCACAGCACCTTCATTAAGGCCTCCATGAGGGAATTAGAGGATTCTGTTATAAAGGAGTTATTAAACCTTTCAGATGCTGCTCTCAGATTGAAGCCTTACTCAAGAATTCAGATTGAAGGCGATCCCACCAAGAAATCTACTGGTGATCTTATTTTTAATTTCTTTGAAATTGAATCAATAGATAGAGTAAAGAAGCTCGCCACAGGTAAACTTAAAATTATTGGTCCATCAGATTACTTTACCTGCAAAGGAGAGCTTATCTGCAACACACAAGATTTCTCCACTGTAACTGTTCATATTAAGGATTTTGATATTTTTAAAGCGGATGCTAGACGTGTCTTTAAATAAGAGACATAAAGTAAGTTAAAAATCTAACCCTCATTAATATTCGTTAAGAACGCGAGCTTCACATCTCATAAAACTATACATGAAGACAGCATTGGGGTCGCGCCTCACCGTTTTAAATTCATCCATTGCCTTATCAAAGGTTTCTTCATCGATGTAACTTGCCTCGATGAGAGAATCTCGTCCACTCATCAAAAGCTCAGTCCAAAACTCAATTATCTCAGTTCTTTTTTCTGGGTTTCTATTATCAAGGTGAAGGTTGATAACCTCAGTTTTTACCTGACGAAATCCGACTTGAGTCAATAAATTTCCAAGTTTTGCCCCAACGAAAGGGTCTCCGGCATGATCATACTGGAAGTCATTAAAGGCCATCCACAACTTCCACACATGGGGAGAATAGGGCTCGAGAAAGAATGTATGGTTCATCACCTCGTTAACAACCAAACGACCGCCTGGTTTTAAAATCCGTCTTACCTCTGATAGTACGCGTACAGGATCAGGCACATGCTCAAGTACCCAACAGAGAAAAGCGCCATCAAATGAATTGCTCTTAAACTCAAGATTTCCCGCATCCATTTTTTGGATATGAAAACGATCCTTCCCATAGGGAATTGTTGGCAAATAACGCTTGGCCTCTTCAATCTGTGCTTCATTAATATCAATGCCTTCAACAAAAATATCTGGATAACGACGCAAGAGAATTTCCGTGTTGGCACCAACCCCACATCCAATCTCAAGGAGCTTTTTACAGCTTGAAAAGTTGATGCCTTCAAAGATGGAGTATTCCCAAAACTTTGCTTGGCGCCTAAGGCGATCCTGCTCTTTTTTTGAAAAACCGTGAACATAGGGGAAGTCACTTTTTGCCATGATCCTCTCACTTTACAACGTGGTATATTTCCTTGATATCAGACAAGTCAATTTTGTTCTAATGCAACTAATTCCTAATCTTATCATCAACCTAATAAATTAGGTCAATTCAAATATGTCCATAAAAGGATTTTACCAGTCTAGTAAGCTCAACCAAACTCAAGACTGGGCGTCTGCACCTGGCACCTTTTGGTGGAGTTTGCGGGCGAGGTAAATGGGGATGGAGCTTATTTTTCTCTTTTCACTATAACCACCATTTCGTGGCGAAAGTTTGTACGCCACGGGAGGTTGATACCTGTGAATAAAAGTATCTAAACTCTTTGCTCTTGCCGATTTCTTTGAGGATTTAACCTCTAGCGGAATAATATCTTTTCCTCTTATCATGAGAAACTCAACATCAGAGTTTGACTCCTCCCAAGAGACAAGGTTTTTTCCTATGTCACTAAATAATTCACAAGCTACAAAGTTTTCAGCTATAAAGCCATTATATTCTCCTAAGTCCTCAAGGACTATCGCCTCTAAAGGTGTATCAAGCATGGCATTTAAAAGGCCTATATCAAAGAAATAGACTTTAAAGACATTTTCCTTTGTGTAGGATTTCAAAGGATGATCAGCTTTTGTTGCAATCGAAGTCTGGATAACTAGTCGAGATTTAGAAAGCCATGACAATGGCCCTTTTATACGGTCAAAGCCTTTTTGCTTTGGAATAACATGAGAAAAGGCAAACTTTTTTACACTCTCATCATAGGATTTAGAAAGCTGATTGGGTACGGCCTCAAAAACATTCAAAATATGGCTCGAATTGACGACTCCAGAGTGCTTTAAGAAGTCGGCCTTATAACCAGTTATTAAATTCTCCTGAATTTCTCGACATTTCCTAAGGGCAACATCAATGCCCTCACTATTTTCCTTATCTGAAGCATAGTTTTCGACAAAAGATTGCACCACCTCAGGAAGACCACCAATGGCCTGGTATAGTGCCCAGGCCTTAACCAACTCTTCATGAACAACTTTATTCACTCCGCCTTGAACGACTTCTTCGATTTCTAAGTCTTTATAGGCCTGAGCCAATATGGGATCTGTGGCCAATAAGAATTCTTCAAAGTTAAGAGGATTCAAGTGAAGAAAATCTACTTTTCCTACAGGAAAACTTGCTTCATTACTTAAGACTCCTAAGTAGCTGCCTGCGGCCACGACAACAAGCTCGGGAACTTGTTCGCAAAAGTATTTTAATGATTTCATGGCCTCACTAGATTCTTGAATCTCATCCAAAAAGAGTAATGTCTTGCTATAGTCTTCCCTTTTGATTTCCTTCCTAAAATAAAGACAAATATTGGCAATAATATCCTTGGACTTTTTTGATTTGCTAAATAGATTTGAAAGAGCCGCATCCTCTAAAAAATCAAGCTTTATAAAGTTCTCAAACTTCTTCGCGAAAACCTTCTCTACAAGATAGGACTTTCCAACTTGTCTCGCCCCCTGAAGTATAAGAGGCTTTCTATTTTTGCGCTCTCTCCATAAATCTAAGTCTATTTCCATTAATCTGTACATAATTAACCCCCATCTACATTACCACAATAGAGAAAAATATGGGGGGTTAATGTTTGATATTTGAGAAAAAAGACAGGAGTTATTATTGAAAAGCCCCTATATCACTGAAATTACATAGGTCAAGTAAAGGATCAAGTTTGGTAGCTAGAGCCTGAGTTGAGTAAAAAGGAGATGAAATGATTGACACACGGAAATATACTAGAGAACTAGAAAAGGCTGGTTTTAACTCAGAACAGGCGGAAAGAGTCGTGCGAGCGCAAATCGACATGATTACAACTAGTGTTGCCACTAAGGCCGATCTTCAGGTTTTAGAGGCCCGTATGGATGTCGAGTTTTCTGAGATTCGCTCGCAGTTCAAAGATGTTTACCGGCGCTTTGATGATATCGATCGTCGATTCGAAGATATTGACCGCAGATTCGAAGAAATAGATCGTAGATTCGAGGATATTGATCGTCGATTCGAAGATATTGATCGTCGATTTGAAGATATTGATCGCCGATTTGAAGGCGTCTATTCAAGAATGGATTCTCTTGAAAATAGAATTACCATTAAAGTAGTCGGAGCGATGGTGATGCTCTTAACCCTTTCAACCCTCTTCAATAAATTCCTATAACTAGCAAAAGCATGAAGAGAGAAAATTAGCTTCTACAGAGGTAAGTAGCTGTAAATATATTGCTTACCTCTACTCCTTGGGAGAGATGAAAAAGAAATGAAATCCGGTTTCGGCCTCTAAGCAAAACTTGCTATTCCATGGCCACACTAATCAACCGGAGTTTTAATTTTGAAATCGCCTTATCTCATCATTCTCTTCCTCTTTCTCTTTTCGTCCCTTGCTAGCAGAGCCGGCTGCACTCAAAAGTCCTTACACATTAACCCTTGCTTCGGGGGCTCAAGCTCTGGTGGAAATGACTGGGCCGGCGGTAACGACTTTGAAACACTCCCAGTTTGGGGTGACAGGATTGAGCCCGTTGAAATAAGAGAAGGCGGTGGTGGCCCCAATCTTGGGCATCTAGGTTCAATAGGGAGTAACTATGGTGATCGAGGAGAGCCAGGGGCTCCACCAATAGTCTCTGCTCCAGAGGAAAATGAAACAAGAGAAGAGGAGCGGCCTAAGAAGAGAAATTGCGTTCTCTTTGATGGTATCACCCATCGTGGACAAATCATTGGAGTTTCGACCAAGAGCTGCTCGAATGTAACCTCCTCATCTCAAACTGTAACATTTGCCGTAGAAACCTATAGTGAAGCTACTCAAAGAGTGGCCACGAAAGTCACTCTAGAGACCATTCAAGAAATGGCACCACAGTACTCTGGGATGGGTGAACTAACCCAAGACATCAATGCTACGCTCACTGAAGTTTCGGAAGCTGCCATCAATGACTTTATTAATCAAACGATGGCCCAAATATCCATCAACCTTGAACATGCCTCAATAGAAATAGATTCAAAATTTCAAAGTCGTTTAAAAGACTATCTCTTTGATGAAATAAATTATGAGGTTCAAGAATATGGCGGCGGACCCAGCCTCTTCATTTCAAATCAAAACAATCACTCTCAAGACTATATTCAAGACGAGCTGAGGCAATTTGCCTCGCCAAACGGACTCTTTAGGGAAAGGGTTAAGAATCTAGACCTTCGTCTTGAAAATTTGCGCCCAACAGAAGGGCCACAAATTAAGGCCAAAGAATTGGCCCGATCAACTCTCAAGATAGCAGATGAAGAACATTACTTAGGAAATACAGAAGTAGCTCATACCGCTTTGGATATCGCAACTGACCTTGCAGACTTTGCGGCGGGATTTATTCCAGGCCTATCCGTTGCGAAAGATGCGTTTGAGCTCTTTGTTGGAATGAACCCAGTGACAGGAGAGAGTTTAAACAGCACTCAACGTTTTTTTGCAGGATTGGGTATCCTGACGTTAGGAACCTCTAATTGGTTTAAAAATAGTCATAAAATCATAAATCGAATTCTCAAAACTAATTCAGAGATAATCAATAATTCAACTACAAAAAAGATTGCCTCTCTAATTAAGGACTTTTCGGAAAGCTTTCGAAACACAATTTTTGATAGCAGGAGCCTTAGTTCAATCAAGGATATAGTAGCTAATGAGGTAGGTGCATTATCAATTGATCACAGCTTTTTTAAGTCCTTAAGCCAACTGAACTACCCGAATTTGTGGACACTTGGAAAACATAGAAACTCTATGCAGAATGCTTTGAGCCATTACAATAAACACGGAAAGGAATTTCCAAACATTAACAATGCAGTCGAATATGTTGAGGAAGCTCATAAATTTATTAAGGATCCACCTCTTGGTACATTCTCCAAAGTTCGCTCAAATGGGGATACAATATTTTACAACCCACAAATAGAAACTTTTGCAGTAAAAGCACAAGATGGTGCTCCAAAAACGATGTTTAAACCAGATCCTTCAAGACATGGATACTTAACCAATATGGATTATTACAATGCACAATGAACTTAAGACATGTAGAGTTTGTGGCCTAAATTATAATGACTTCCACCCGTGGGGAGTAGATGGTAAGACTGCTTCCTATGAGATTTGTGATTGTTGTGGAGTCACCTTTGGGAATGAGGATTCTCTAAGCCATTCTGTCATCAAATTTAGAAAAGACTGGATAAAAAATGGAGCAAAATGGTTCAACAGGGATGTAAAGCCTGAGGATTGGTCCTTGGAAAAATCCCTTCATAATATTCCAGAAAAATACAAATAGTGAATTGCTATAGCTGTAAGCATCTAGAACATAAGGTTAAAAACAAATATGAAATCTTTAATAATTTTTATAATCCTCTTTGGAACTCTACTTTGCTCTTGCGCCTCAAAGACAAAGGTATTTCAGGGTAATGACAATGAAGGCTTTCCTGAAGTCTATAAGTTTTTTAATGAGGGTAAATATAATCGTTTCAAGCTCTCCCCTTCCGGAGAGAAGCTGTTAATAGTCACCTCAGATAGGGGAACATCCACAGTCTCAGTTTTGACTACAAAAGGATTCAAGCCTCTTTCCTCAACACGACTTGGTAAATTCTATCGTGTTCGTCACATTGAATGGCTGGACGAGGACCATTTTATCGTCAACGCAACAGCGATAAAGGGATACCTCACTAAAGGGCAACGATTGGACGATCTTCTTTACACCCAAAGAAGTGATGGAAGCAGTAAAAGGGTTCTCTTCCCCCAAGAGAAAGTCTGGTCGGGCACCATCTCGCTCATGGATTCTAGCTTTATTTTGCTACCACAAAGCTATGATGGGGAAACAGTC